>CAIOIN010000062.1 GCA_903858385.1 uncultured Microcaldota archaeon
CCTGAACATCAGGCTTTTGACCATGTAGCTCATGGGCCGGCCGTCGGTTGCGAACTCTATCTCCTGCTTGTCGTTTATCTTGTAATATGTTGCGTTGTCTGCGATCTTGTCTATGATGAACCGGTACTTGCTCGTGCTGATCTCGCAGATGTCTGCGTTCCACAGCTGTGCAGTCCTGAGCATCCCTATTGTCTGCAGCCCTACATCTGAAGATTTTGCCTGACTCGAAGTTTTATCGTTACTTACCATACCATCACGGTTACCCATCGCAGCGGAAATATTTACGCTTTTCGGGATGCTCCCGCCACATTATTCATTTTCCTGAGCAGGCTCTTCATGTTCGTTATCCGCACCTTGTCATCCGATATCGCGAGCCATGTTGAGAGATTCGCATCGACCACCGTGGGAGGGAGCGGATCGATGAGTTTCAAGGTACCATTTTCGGCGACCATAACGTTCCCGAAATTGGCATCGCCGTGGCCCACGCCTCTTTCGTTCAGCCTGTTCAGGACCTCTATGAGCTGTCTTGCCAGTGCGGTGAACTCCTCGACCATTACCGGCATTCCGGACTTTGCATTCTGGTAATAGGTGTCAAGCGTCTCACCTGCAACGTACTCCACCACGTATCCGGCGACCGAATAGCCGCCGACGCTGTTCTCCTTTTCGTGGCGTTTTTCTAGGACTGTGTGCTCGTCACTCCACAGTATGCTTCTCCTGACAAGCGCAATCGGGGCTGCGACGTTCTCTGGAATCGCATCGTACATACTGCAGAGCAGGGCAAACTCCGGGATCATCCCGCAATAAGCGGCTGTCCCTTTCATGTGAATCTTCAAGCCGGCCGCATCCAACTCTCGCTTATGGACGTTGCAACGGTCGGCATAATCGAAATAGTAACGCTCCCTGTGCTTGAAGAACAGCTCGTTCTGGCCCAGTTTGGCTGCAGCGGACAGCAAAGAGGGCGCATCGTCCGCGACAACGACGTTTTCTCTGTGATTGACTGTTTTTGCGGCCATGATAACCAGTGTTCTCATTTCTGCGCTGCTCTGAGGGCGTTTGGAAGGTAGTATGCGATCCATCCATGTCGGTTGAAATCCGCATAGCTCTCCTTCACCGCATCGAAAGTTTGATTCTCGATGAAATAGCCTTCTGCCCCTTCTCTGTGGGTCACCAGCAACGGATTCAACGACGTCACTACGCCGATATGGGTTATGTATACGCATTCACTGCGCTTCGTCAGCCACGCGATGAGGCAGCCGAGGGAAGGGTCCTTGGCCACTTTCAAGGAATTGAGAGTCATCTCTACGAAAGGGTCGATGTAGTAATCCTTCTTCTGCTCTCCAGTAAGGTACCATGCGGTTACGAGGCAGTTCGAACGTTCAGTGCCCCTGCACAATTCCGCCCTTCTGTTTATCATATTCAGGTACGCAGCATGCACGAACGGCTGACTCTCACGCCGCAGGCTGATCGGCGGAATTACAATTGTCTTTTGAGCATCAATGCTGGCCGTACAATCACGATTGTCTATTCTCTTATTTCATCCGTTAAGGCGTGATTCGACGAGATATTTATACTTTTCTTTGATTCCGACGCAAGCTTGAAGGTCATACGGAAGTCTGTTCCTGCATCGGCAGCGACCCGGCAAACAAAAAGACGTATAATCATATCCTGCAAAGGAAATGCAGGTAGGATCGCGATGATCGACATAGTTCCGGCCATCCTGGTGAAGACCCGGGCAGAACTGGATCTCAAGGTCAGGGTGGTCGAGCCCTTTGTTGATAGGATCCAGATAGATGTGATAGACGGCAGGTTCGCACAGAACTGGACGGTGCAGCCCGAGGACCTGCAGGGTTTTGAGACGGGACTCATGAAGGAGGCGCATCTCATGGTCAATGACAATGAGGGTTACGCCAAAAAATTCATTGAGCTCGGCTTCGACATGATAATAGTCCACTGCGAGTCCTGCAAGGACATACAGAAGATGATTAAAACCGTGAAGGGCAGGGGCAGGAAGATGGCCTTGGCATTCAATCCCCAAACGCCCGTCTCAGCGGTAGAGGCTTATCTTGACGATCTTGACATGGTCGTGGCGATGACGGTCAATCCGGGTTTTACCGGCCAGAAATTTGATGCCAGCGTCATGCCGAAGGTCAGGGAGCTGAGGCGCATGAAAAAGGACCTCGACATAGAGGTCGATGGTGGGATGAAGGTTGGCACCATAAAAATCGCCGCTGAGGCCGGAGCCAACATCTTTGTCGTCGGTTCGAGTATATATGGCTTTGACGACAAGAAGAAGGCGATAGAATCTTTGAAGGAAGACGCCCTGTCGGCAATCATGTGAGGATCTCTTTTCGAATGTTTTGCGGCTTCAGTTGCGCGGCACTATGCCGGCGATGTATCTCTTGAATGATGCAGCCTTCCGCTCCTCGTTGCCGGTCTGGTCATCGCCGAACCTGGTCGTGACCACGGAGAATGAGCGTTCCTCCTTTCTTAGCAGCATGAAGTCTCCGCTGTCCGCCTTGGTGAGAATGACATGGCTGCCGGGCTCTATCTCGCGCTTTTCCAGTATTGGCTCCAGCAGACAGCTTGCATCGAGCTCTGAGTAGCCGCGTATGTAGCAGATCTGATTGAACGAGAGCGTGTAGGTGTTTGACGGGTATATCAGGTACTTCCCTGCTTTGGACGCGCCGTTGATTGCCGACAGTATGTCCTCGTTCCTGAACTCCAGGGTCATGGGCGTCAGTCTGTAGCCTTCTCTTATCGACTCCGATACCGCATCGCGCGGAGCGGTGCTCCGGTCATAGCCGTACAGCAGGTAATTGTCAGAGCACAGCGCAACAATCATGCCATGGAAGCACTGGTTCACGGCTATGTCCACCAGCATGCAGTCCTTGAGCGGGTTGCGGCCCAGCAGCGCGAATACTAGCGAGTGGGCATAGTTGGCTCCGCCGACTACCCCTATGAAATGCTCTATCCCGTGCAGGCCGTTCACGGCCCTGTAGGTATCCTTGTCAAAGACTTCGTTGGAGCGGCGGTACATGACGAGCTCTCCGGTGTTGCCGGTCCCGTCCACCACGCCGTCGTCTGGAAGCTGCCCGTCATAGATGACTTTTATGTACCTTCCCGCGATGCCTATGGAAACGCGGACGTCTTCCATTGTCGGTATGTGAAGGTGTTGATAGTACTGGCGATGCGCCTCCTTCCTCAAGCCTATCAGCAGTTCATCGGTCTTTGTGACCAGCGGAGACGAATGAGTGCCAGCACGTAGCTCGGACATTATGCTGATTACGGTATCGCGCATCATTACTTCCGTGATATTGCTTACTTTGCCGATGTCGTAATTGTTTGCCGAGTTGGAACTCGAAGTCATTCGATCGCCTTGTGTGGATAGTTATCGCGCCTCATTCCCGTGCTGTCCTTAAAAATGAGACCGGTTCCTGCGTCCTGGTCTGTTCCCTCAGCAGTCTGGTCGCATGGTTGAGCGTACTTATCATCTCGGCCAGGCTCCCCCTCTCGTATGGCGTGTACAGGCGCAGATTGATGCGCACATCGTCCGATTTGGTGCTTATGTGGTTATAGTTGGTGAACATGATCAACGGGTGTATCCTGTGCAGCGCATCCGCTATCGCATTGAGATTCTTGAGCGTCTCGTTTTTGCTTCCGGCCGCAGCTACGATGCTACCCCGGATAAGATAATCCCTTAGCTCATAATCCTCTTTGGTGAGGTAGCAGAATGGAAGTCGGTCGTCAGCGTAGGGTATCTCAAAATTTCTGTTCAATTGCCGGAATACTGCGATGCTGTCTATTGGGGCGGTATGCCCGGGATAATCGTACCTTTTGATTATGACCTTGTTGTAAAGACCGTTCGACAATGCGCATAAGGTCGAATCATTTGATCCGCTGATGGCTTTTTCCTGCGCCCTTTGGGGATAATACATCCCGGGCAGTTCGCCGAAGAGTGCGTACAGAAACTTTACCTCCGATCCCACCAAGGTGTCCGTAGCCCTTGCCGCTTTATGGTCATGACTAATGGTCATTCAATCGTGTTCCACTCAATTCTATGAGATATATACACTTTTCGGTGATCCTTCAGTCCGGCCGGCCGTTTTCTTCTATTCGCTTGAGTATCCGCTTGGCGTATGCCGCCACGTACATATCCTCGTCAATCGCGTACGCGATCGAACGTTTCATGTTTGAATAAGCCGGGAGTGGATCAATGAGCTTCAATACGCCTCCATCGGCCACCATCACGTTGCCGAAGTGCGCATCCCCATGGCCAATGCCACGCACATTCAGCCCATTCAACAGCCCTATGAGCTGATTGAGCAGAGTGACGAATTCTTTGACCATTTCCGGATTACCCGATCTTGCGTTTTCCTGATAGGCTTCAAGATCCTTGCTCGAAATATATTCAGTCAGATAGCCCACGGCAGGGTATCCGTTCACGCTATTCTTGATAGATCCCTTCTCAGGTTCGCCTCTTCGGATGAATGCGATGGGCGTGGCAACGTTATCGGGAAATGCACCATGAATCCGTGAAAGCATCGCAAACTCCGGGGTCATGCCGTACCCGTCATCCGCGCCCTTGATGTGGAGATGCATCCCTTCCTTACCGAATTCGACAACATGTTCTTTATAGCAGTCCTTCGAACCAGTGTACATTTCATGGTAACAGGGCCGGCATTTGAAGAATAGTTCTGTCTTGTCCTGCCTGAGCTCCGAAGCGATGGATATCAACGAGTCCCTGTCGTTTGCTACAAAAACCTTATCCCTGAAGCTGATTGTCTTGGCACTCATGCGATAGACCATATCCAGTAGGATATTCATGCCTTATTCATGACCTCGCTCATTGCGCGCCGTTTGACTTGTCTATCCTCATGATCTGTGGCAACTGCAGTTTGTTTGCGAACACCTCCTTGCCGTCGACGTAGCTGCGCACCACTATCTCGTTATTCGCTTCGTGCAGCCCGTCCGAGCGCAGTGGCAATTTAGCCGTAGGCTTTGCATCTGGTTTCTCGAAAAGCAGCTTCGCGACGCCCTTGCCCATCTCGGTCAGCACTACGATCCGCACGTCTTCGGCCGTTTTTATGAGATCCGATTGTCCCAGCACGTTTATGCTATGGGTTCGGACTTGCGACGTCTTCATCCTGCCGCCGATGTAAAGCATGGACAGCGCCTTCTTCATGTTTTTGCCCGCTTTTGTATCATCGTTCGCCAGCGATTCGGCCATCTTGGACATCATTAACCGCTTGCTGCCTTCGATGGAGTTGTCGCGCATATTGTTAAGATTGACTATGCTCGCATCGTATCTCACGTTAATGGAGCGAATGCCCTCATGCAGCGTCCCGTACATCTTCACTAGCGGATGCGATCCGATCGCCTGTTGGTCCACATTCTGGTTTCCGTTTTTTGTAACCATCCAATCACTTGTTCCTCCTTTCGATGTCGACTATTCCAGTATATATCTCGCCTTCATAGCGATCCGCCTGCTGCATGAGCCGGAATGCTTCTGCCTCAGCAGGAGTGCCGCCCATCACAACCTTTTGCGCACCCTCTTCGCCTTGCGCTTTGTTGGTCGAACGCAATGGCACTGCAGCAGCGTAATCCTTCTCTATCCCTTTCAGTATGGCCGCCATGTCCTCTATACCGATACCCGACGGGTAGGTCACCGTGACGCTCACTGTCGGATAGGAATCGTTCGACAGGCAGGTGCACTTGACTTCCGACGGGCCTATCGTATCCCTGTCTATCTTCGATTGGATCGCATCCTCGATTTCCCTCAGGCTCGTCCTTGATGCGGTTATCATCACGATGCCGGTCACATGGTGCTCCATGCTTCCCGTGCCCCAGCTGTACGACTCCGAGATGTGGTTCATTGGCAGGATGCCCCTGCTTTCCATCAGGATATTGTCCTTGTGCCTGTCAAGCTTGTAGTAATCCTTGCTGATCGCATACCTGTCGGCCGCAGCCACTAGGTATCTCTCACCAGCGAACATCCTCCTTTCCGTTTCCAGCATGCCCGCGTTTATGAGCATCGCCGCGTCCTGCATCTTTGCGTTGTTCGTGTTCTTGTCCATCGCATCAACTTTCAAATCATCAAGGGGCTGCTTTCTGCTTGGCCGCGGCATGCCCATCGCCAGTACTTCCTTTGATTATCATGTCATGCCTCCAATCCTGGTTGCGCCCTCCGGTCGGGCCCACGATGAAAGTAGTCCTTTTCACCACGCCCTGATTCGGGGGCTTTGACGGCTCGACGACGCCCTTTGGCGTTGCATCCTTGCGTGGGCTTATCCCTTCAGCCTTTTTGAATCTCTCCGTATCGGACGTCTTGATCCTGTAGACATTCTCGCTGATCCTCTTCTCGCCATGCGTCGCTTTGTAGAGCGCTATCAGGCGGTATGCATACTTCTCTTTGATCACGTATCCCGGTTCTATCTCATTTACGCGGCCTTTATCGATGTCCATCCGCCTTAAAATCGAGAACATGCCGTCGGGATCCGCAAACTTCAGCGGCGGAACGTGATAGAGGTACTTCTTGACATCCGGAGAGGGTATTGAAGGAATGGACGATTTCGGATTGTACCTCGGATCGTACTCCAACCCATGTCTACCTTCATACAGACCCTTTTCCAGTATGCCCATGAGCGTCTTGATTGCAGGCGATTGCATCCGATAGAAGTCGTTTTTGACGTATTCGATGCCGTTGATGACAAGGTTTGAAGCTTTTGCGGCGCTCTGTTTTTCCATCTCGATCACTTCTGGTAATGCGGCCATCTGGCCGGATAACTCATGGCATCGCTGTAATCTTCGCGCATCATGACTGCGAGGTGCTTTGTCGCCTTTATCTCCATGTCCGCAAGCTGCTTCAGGTAGGGGAAGTAGTCCTTGCCCTCCTTTGAGTTTACATCCATCCTTGAAAACTTGTCTAGCGCATAGCCGATGCAGGATATGGTGCCGTACTCCTTGGCCGCTTCCTGGGCGACGCGCCTGACGCTCTTCACATCATCGATCTTGATGTAGAGGACCGACGCCGTAGCGTAATGCCCCTCCTTCTCTGCAACCTTTGCATCATGCAGGTTTGCGCTTTTTGAGACCATTCTATCACTCATCTCCTTGCCATCTCCCATTCGAGCAGCTTCGCAACCTCCCTGCCCAACGGGGTCAATGAAAAAGCAACAAGCTTCTCCGTTTCGTACGGATTGACTACTACAAGTTTTGCATCCACCAGCTCCTGAAGGCCAATGCGGTACACTCCGGTCGGCAGCGTTACCTGGCTGCCCTCCGGTTTAAGTAGCATCATTGTTCTTCGCATGGCCAAGCCGGTCGGCGACTTGTCCTTTACCAGCAGCTTGGTGATGTCCCGTTTAAGTAGCATCATTGTTCTTCGCATGGCCAAGCCGGTCGGCGACTTGTCCTTTACCAGCAGCTTGGTGATGTCCCTTATCGCATCGAGCCTCAGTCCCTCTTTCTCGGTGTTGGCTTTGCACTGCAGGTTGTCCGTCCTGATCTTCACTTTGACGTCTATCGCGAGTGTCTCCATCTCCAGCCTCACTCCGGCCACGACCACTGGGTGCGCTTCGGCAAACTTTTCGGCATGCCCGCCTTTATTTGCAAGTATCATCCCATCACTTGGGTTGCATGAGAATTATAAGATATTTATGCTTTGCTTTGTCGACTTTTGTTGTCCGGAGTTTCATAACTCTTAAATAACCTTCATGAGTTTAAGGTACCGTGGAATTATGGCTAAAAAAGGATTCATGAGCAAATGCGGGAAGTGGACGCCGATAGTGGTGTTCTTCGGCGCGTTCGCAGCGGTCTTCGCCGCGATCGTCGTACCGTACGCGTTCATCTGGGCGCTGAACGAGCTGTTCGGCCTGCACATAGTGTTCACCTTCTACACGTGGCTTGCCGCGGTCATACTGATAGTGCTGGTAATGCCGAAGGGCAGATTTATGCCGAAGGGCAAATGAGGCGCGATTGCCTTATTGCCGGTTCTTCCTCAAAAATTCGGTGATGCCGGCCATGTCCTTCTCGGTCAGCTTTGTCGCCTCGCCGAATCGCTCTTCGATCTTGTCGAGAATGGGGATGAACTCCTCCTGAAGCATGGATTTCGTGTACATGCTGATGCGCCAGGCTCTGGGATTTGCGAGATCCACCCTGCTGCAGTAGACCTCGGCATCGTTGTTGGATGATACCTCTCGGAGCATGTCGCTGACCACGGAGATTATCGAAGCCCTGTCGGTGTCGTCTTCGACCACTATGCTGGCTTCCATGCAGCCGTGGTAGGGTGATCTCTCCAATATGTAGCTCATGGGCAGATCGTCGTTCGAAAACGGCATGATCATGGATCCGGGCTTGCCCTCTGTGCCATTGCCCACCTGTACGCCGAAGTACGACACGCTCAATTCGAGCTTGTTCTCGACCCGCAGGTAGCTCCTGCCTGCTGGCGAATCGACGCGGGTAGGCTCTATCAGGTTACCGAGCAGGTTCATTGCCGCCTGGCGGTTTATTTGTTTGTCAGCCATGCACTACCATCCTCTGATTACGTAGCCTAATCCACAGAAATATTTATGCCTTTTCTTCCGAGTGGCTTTGCGGATTGACGTTTTTCGCCTTCTGATTTGGCACTCATCCAAAAGTAGATTATAAATATCTCGTAATCAGTCATAACACTGAATCACATGTTCAACAGTTCGAAGTGCATTGCAACCGCTGATCGTGCCGAGGCCAGGGTAAATTCGCTGAACAGCCATTACGAGAGGATCGCAGAGGCGCTCATGATGTCCAGGGTGTCCAGGCTCCAGCCAGAGCAGGTCAAGGCATTCGAGCGCAGGCTGCAAGCGGCAGTGGATGACGGCAACGCCCAAGCGGTCGCGATGGTGAAGCTAGTCAGATCGTACGACCCCAACTACATGATGACTAAAATAACCGGGAAGGACCCCGACGAGTTTACCACACATATGGCAATGAGCCTGCAAAGGGGCATAAAGACCGGGCTGACCGGCAGGACGTCCTTCTTCGCGATCCTCAGGCCTACGGCGTTTGACAAGTTCGACGAGGCCGATTATGAGGCCAGCCAGCTCAGGAATAAGATAACGCGCAGGGATTCCGCGCACTGGTGGGACCGCGGGACGTACAGGCTCGGCCAGATGGTCGGCGCGAGGAGCGTCGAGGATCAAGCAAGGATGGTCCTGGCGCGCATGCCTGATGCCGCGTTGTCTGAAAGGCTCTATAAAGAGGTGAAAAGCCTGAGCGGCGACGTCGCTCTTTTGAGGACCTTCAATGAATCGCTTTCTACCCAGAATCCCGCAAAATTCGTCAGAAGCCTTGATATGAACACCATCAAGGAGCGCGGGATAATGATCAGGAAAGGCACGGAATCCGATCATGCCGATGCCACGGAGAAAAAGGGCTGGTTTGGCAGGGTGGCCAGGCAGATGGCTATCATCAATGGAGCGGTAGCCGCAGTAGCGGCAGCAACTATGGACGCAATAAAGACTTCGGATCCTTGGTCGAAGTCGCAATAGCTCCAACCGATGCTTCGAAGGTTGGCGTTATGAACTTATTTTGCGATTGGTGCCATACGATTCGGTGATTGACGAAGATTGTCAGCAGGTATAAGTATCTCCAGAATCGCAGTCTAAGCAGTGAGATTATGCAGCAAAATGCAACACATTACAACCTCCGCGAAGCGGATGTCGCATCGATAAACAAGACGATAGTGCAGTCTTTGGCTCTGGCAGAGGCACATGGAGGGTCGTTCACAATGAACGGCGGCGCATTCACTTTCAATACGGTAGAGATAAACTACAATGGAAAAAACAGGCTGACAGTAAATGAGGTTATGGAATCAAAGCCACCCATACATTTCATCCCTCTCAGGTCGGCAAATTCTACCCGTTCTGCTCCCCGCACGGAGTGCGTCTTCGATGCCTTGATAGGCGAGGACGGCATCAGCCTGCTCTGCCTGAAGCGCAGCGGACTGTCCGCAGAAGGCGGCTGGGAGAGCGTTATAGAAAGGGAGTTCAAGAAGCTCAACGCATCGCCCTAAGGCATGCGCATCTAATTGCGGATTAAACAGTAAGGACAGGACAACCAGACATGGTGATCAGGCGGCGAAGGCGCAAAAGACGTCAAGAGCCGCTGAGATTCCCAAAACAATTATATATCTGTTAGACTGACTTGTGGGATAGTTTGCATGATCACTGACAAAGCTATGAGCGGCACCGGTGAGAAACGGCTTGCCCACATAGGAACACCTTTATCCGCGCCGCTCATGGTGAATTTTCCGAACATAAACAGGGTCCTCAGGTCAAACAACGTGCAGCTTGCCAATTTCTTCGAAGTGATAATGGATGAACAGTTGCTCCAGCACGCAAGGGCGATCAAGTGCTACGGCTTCTGGATCGACCCTAAGGGCATGCCTCTCGAAAGGAGATGGTACGGTGTTGACAGGATAGAGAATCGCGTGCTGAAGATAGGGGTGTCGGATGACTGGAAGGAGAATTTTTATGTCACCGATAGCGCGATAGCTTCAGCCGAGTGGGGAAGGCCGATCATGGTGGGCTACGGGATTGACGACCACAGCAACATGGAGATATACATCGGCGGGAACTGGCCGTACGCAGCGGCAATGGCAGTAAAGAAGGAGGTGCAGGGCATGCCGTCCGTCATCGGCCTGCTGCGCGTTTGATCTCTGGCAGCGTGGAGCTTTCTCACTCCGTTTTCCTCAATTTCGTAAAGAAGAAGGTATCTACTTCGTTTATTCCGAATCTTCCGAGCGCCTTGGCCACCGCATCGATCGTGCCGCCTGTTTCCATCACGTCATCGACCACAAGTACCGAGTCCCAATGATGCTTCTTCAGGAGTTGCGCATCCCAACTGGTGATGTGCACCTCTTTCGGCTTGTAATAATCCGGTTGCAGGTACCTCTCCCTGTAATAGCCCGCGAACGCGACATCAATCAGCAGATCTTTCTTCTTCAGATAATCGCACACGAACGCGCCGGGTATCATGCCGCCGGTCATGATCGGCACGACCAGCCGCTTCTTGCCTTCGAACTTCGAGAACGCGTCATTCATGTCTTCGATCTTGAATCTTGAATTGCCTAATGAATCGGTCAACTTCATCACGGCCGCAGGGTCGCCGTTGCCGTAGATGTTGAATATGTTCCTTATGACCTTGTGGTGCTCCAGCCTCTCTTCGCTGTTTTTTGTGAAGTCGAAAAGGCAGTACCAGCTCTGCCTGACCAATTCGGGGTACAGCGCGGGCGCGATGCTCTCGAACATTTTCGTGTCGGCCTTCCTGACCAGTTTGGAGAGTTCAGTCTTTACCTGGAGGTTGACCTGTGCCAGCTTTTCGTTTGAGGAGGAGTTGTTGACAGTTGCCACAATAACACAGATACCTTCAGCTTTTCCCTAATACTTATACTTTCCTGAAGAGGATTTGGATTTATTTATCGCCTTAAATGCCTCCAATACCGCTCTTATCATAGCGTCTTACTTTCTCAGCACTCCTTCAAGTTCAGCAAGAGTTTCCTGCATCTTTGCGACCGCAGCCGCGATGCAGACCTTCAGCGGATTGTCATTGATCTAGATGCTCATCAGTCACTCGCTCGAGCCTTCTAATTGCATCAATACGCCTTTGCACGTTCGCAAACCTTCTGTTAGCTTCGAGCCTTTGCACAGTTATGTCGTTACTTGTTCGATCTGCGTCTTTGTGGTCTGCCTTCAGCCTGAGCGCTTCCTTCGCCGCGATCTCCGGACCGAAACTCTTTTCGAAGACTTCCACGGTGAGCTTGTCTATGCTTTCGATCATCTTACTCAGAGGAACGTCATTGTGATCCAGATCGAGAAGCCCATCGGTTGCATGCACAAGGTCAAATCCCTTCAGTACGTTTTTCGTGTTGTCGTATAGTACAGTAGGGTTGTCTCCATGAAGGTTCTTGTCCACCAGTAATATCTTCATTATCGCAGCGGATCCGCCAAGGAATGGAAGATCCACATATCCTTCCGGATTGCCATCTATGACTAACCTTACGCCTAGCTCATGGAATGGAGTTACGCTCTTGAGTATGCCTTTGTGCATGGTTGTTCTTCCGAAATCCACCCACTCCATTAAAACAGTCTTGCCCATATAATTAGACAGATGATTCATCTGCTCGACTCTTTGCTGAACGTCAGCGGTTTTTTCTATTGTCATATTATCACGTTATAGTATCATCATTATCGCAGTTCGGGAGATACTTAAACCTTGTGTTAGCCTTAGACGATTGTCGTTTCAAGCTTACACATTGTTCCCGCTACGTCTCGCGTCTAATTCCTGAAAAGGCTTAAATATCTGGTAAGCCGCAATTATAGCGTGGTAAAATGGCTGAATCGACAATCAACAAACAAGTGAACACTGCTGCGCTTGCGACGATGCAGACTGCGCTCATTAATGGGGCAAATGATGCGTTTGGGAGGACCGGAGAAGGTGCATTCAACAGCAGGAACGAGATGATGTCGAAGGTAGTGAGTGACGTATGCACACAGAATCTGAAGCACATAGCGGGATCCACAATTGACAGTGAAAATATCAGGAAAGTGTTCGAAAAAGCCGCTACGGAGGCAGGCAACGCATTCAAAGACGCCTTCTCTTCAGACGGCAAAAAGAAGGATCTGACTGAGGCTGCTGCAACCTACAAAACAGCGATGAACGCTGCGGGCGGAGTTGCAGACAAATATCTGGTTGATCTTTATCCCGGAATGTCAAAGTCTGCAATAACAAGCATACTGCAGAAGGCAACGTTTGATGATGTGGTGGACCTGACTGCCACTAGGCTGGCCGGAACTTCGGCGGCCGCAGAGAAGCTCAGAGCTATGGGCGAGAGCGACATCAAGGCAATGCTCCACGAACTCGCAAAGGGAGATTATTTCGAGAGCAACATAGACAGCATGCCAATAAAAGGCAAAGCGGCATTTTCTGCCGAGGAGATAGGGATACTTGATACTGCGACAAGGCTCGCCAACGCGACGTGGATGGTCGGACAGGTTCATCGCGCCGCCTGGGAGGGCACGACCGACAGGATAAATCCGACGAAGAGGGAGGCGTTCAACCCGTACGAACTCCTGATGAATGTTCAGTTCGACAGGCAGTCCTCTGGAGCAAAAAACAAGGGCCTTTCTGATGAAGAGGCGGTCAAGCTTGCAGTCGCAAGAGTCTCGTTCGAGGTATGGAAGGATGTCTACCAGTACCAGCAGCTGAAAAGGGAGCTGAGTTCCGATGAGCAGCACAAAGTCGATGGCGAACTGATTCAGGCCATATACAAGAAGGACCTTGATGCCGTCAAGAAGGCATTGGATAAGGGCGCGGACATAAATACAAGCACTGATGACTATTACGAGAGGAAGCCACTGACCATTGCAACCATGACTGAGGCTACGGAGATAGCAGAATACCTCAAATCGAGAGGTGCAACGAAGTAGAATAGAAGGGTGACTGAATGGTGATGGCAGAAGTTGTGGTAAAAGGCAAGGAGAAGGTCTCCGCGAAGGAGATAAAAGCAGAGGAAAAGAGGATCGATACGGTGGACCAGAGGGTCAATATCCTTGCACCTCTGTTCAACAGCATCGACATGGATTCCTCTCCGAAGACTGCGGCCATGGTACATGGCCCGTATGGCTATCACCGCGTCGAAGAATCCATCGTCGTAAGGAAGAGGCTTGAGCATGTCCCATAACCTGAGGTGCGCCTTGAGCCCGTTTCCCTTGATGCCATTTCTGGCCAGCTCTATCGCCATCTCCGACCGGTCAAATCCATACACCTCGAATCCTTTTCTTGTCATAGATAGAATTCCTGCCGTTGCCGCAGCAGAAATCAAGCACTCTTATGACCTTTTTTCTTTTGAAAAGAGCTGATACTGCCCGCAGGCCGGAGTATGACCTTTCCCCGAAATTCTTGTAATAGATTTCGTACTGGCTGTGTTTCATGTGTCCACACCATGATTTGGCTGGTGATTATTAAGTGTCAATCGATCTCCTTCAGCACCATCCTCAACGCCTCTTCTATTATGCGCTCCTTTGCCTCCCAGCGCCTTCCTTTGTCGTCCACGGCTATCTTCTTCGATATGCCGCTATCGCCCCGCCTGACAGCGATGTAGACCACCCCGCGCTGCGAGTTTGGATTTGTCATGTCTATCCTTGATATGCTTCCGGTGATGCCGACTCCCACATCTGCCCTTACCGCGTTACGTAGCCCCGCCTCTGCCATGGACTTTGCCACCTCCACGGAGTAGACAGTGTGCCGCTCTATGAGATCGGCGGGCACTCCCAGCATCTCTTTCTGACGATTCGAATAGGTTATGAAGCCCGCAGCCATCACCCTGCTCGCTCCGGCCACGTTCGTGATGGCGTTGGCCAGCCCTCCGCCAGTGCAGGATTCAACAGTGACGATGAAAAGTTTCTTCCGGTGGAGCTGCCGCACCACCTGCGCGGCAAGTTCAGTGACATCTGCCTCTTTTTTGATTATTGGAACACCTGACTTCAGATATAGAGGATTGAAAGAATTTAAGCCTGTTCGTTATCGGACACCGAAACCCGTATATATTTGATAACAGTTCAGTCTTCCCGTGGTAAAATGACTACTACAACTAAGGATGCAATATCCATTTCGAGTCGCGGCTTTGACCTAACAGGATCGCCGCATGGAAGCTATTTGAGCATGCACATCCCGAAAAGCACCAAGGTGGATATGACCAGGATAACTGAGTATTTCTTTGGGAGGGTGAAGAAGGAGCTTGACCCGGACGTCTGGTGGAAGGCGAAGGTCAGTCATGTGTCCAGGGTAAGAAGCGGCGAGATTGACACGGAGATAACCTTCTCGGTCGGGGGCGACGTAAAGCAGTACGAAACCGGAGTGTACCCCTGGGCGGTCGATTTCCTCGAGAGCGTGTACAACGGCACCCGCAGGATCATAAAAGCGGATAACCCTCCGGCTCCGATCGAAAAGAGGTCATAACAGCCCGTATTCGTGAAAAAACAACCTCATTCGGCAGCTTCACGAACTTATCCGGCTGTGACGCTATTTTCTCAGGCTTGCGACCTCTCCGGCCCGAGGTCGTACTTTTCTCCGTACTTCTCGATCACGGCCAACGCGTACCTCGCCTTGTCCTTCTGTAGCAGCATCTTCAGCCCGCTGAACAGCGCGGCGCGGGTCTCCTCCTTCGTCAGGTTGTTGTCCTTTATCAGCTGGTCGGCATCCTTGAATTGGTCGCCGTAGCCGGTGTAGAAGCCGATCTGCTGCGCCAGCATCAGCGCCACAATCGCGTGCTGCACCCTTTCTCCAAGTTCGCAGGATCTCGCTATGTCATTCAGGCGCTGGTACCTTGGTACATAGCTTCCGCGATCCGATTGCTTGATTAGTTTGTCGTACTCTTCGTTTCCCATCGCGCGCATCTCCTCCTTCGGCAGCTTGTAGTGCTCGAACAGCGTCGGAACCCATATAACCACCCCTTCGTGGATGTGGAACTTCACTGCCCCTAGGACCGCCGTGCGCACCTCTGCCTTCGTGAGCCCTTCCTTTTCGATTATCCTGTCTGCAGCGCGCATCGACACCTTGAGGGTTGCGTCCGTGTCAGAAAGCTTCGATTGAACCTGTGATATTGCCGTCTTGTGCCCTTCTGCTGTCTCGCGAACCATCGTTTGCGCCATTCTACCACCAGGTATATTGCGGCTTAAAAGATATTTAAGACTTTCATGCCCGCGATGGCCTTTTCATCGGCAAGGCTATCCCCTATCACGGTGCCCTTGTAGTTCATCTGCATGATACGCGCCAGATCAATCAAACAATTCTTTTGGCTTCGTTTTCTCCTTTGGCCAATACGTAAAAACCCACGTTGTATTTTAGGCACATGTCCGTGATGGTCTTTAATCGTACTGCATTTCTTAGGTTCACATCGTTTTCTTTCATGCCCGATTTGATCGAAAGATGCTCGACAGCCCTATCCTCCTCTGGTTCCCCCACCCCCAGATCCATAAGTTTTCTCGCTTCGGATGACATGTCTGGGGTCTGCTTTGTCGGGATTAGAAAGTATACCCAATCCGAAGTAACGACTATTTCGGGTTCGGCCGCCGCTTCGGACCTTGAACTTGGCCCAAGTAATGTTTTGTTAAAATCTCCGACACTCGGCATGTTGCCCGAAGGATGGGAATGGATCGGAGTCAGCGGAGTGCCTATTATCACCTCACGCCCGTCTTTATTCAGTTCTTTGAAAAGGTGGTTATATTTTTGCGCCAATTCCGGCGTCGTGAAATAAACATCGCTTTTCCAACCTTTATTTTGGGCGCGGTAACTAAGAAAAAGGAACTTTATGCCTTCTTCTGTAGCGTTCCTATAATCTATTGGTACGAAAGACGAGCTGTCGCCAA
Organism: uncultured Microcaldota archaeon; assembly: GCA_903858385.1. Lineage (GTDB taxonomy): Archaea > Micrarchaeota > Micrarchaeia > Micrarchaeales > Micrarchaeaceae > CAIOIN01. The sequence goes on from CAIOIN010000062.1 coordinate 16,404, forward strand.
AATACGAATTGCTGACTGACTTTGTAATCACCTTGATTTTCAGCTCGTTCTTATCGTCTTTATAAAGAACGCCCGGTATTTCGGCTTTCCTCCGCTCCGTTTCCTTTCTTATCTGCGCAAACCTCGATAACAGGCTTTTGCTTACATTGAAATGATCAGGCAAACTCGAATAGTTTTTATCCAAAACAGAGGTGAAATCGTTTGTTTTTTCAGTGGGGCGTTCACCATTTGCATGTAGCGCTCCTTTCGTTGAAACCTCCATTCCATTACCCTCCAAGGATATTGCAACAAACCAGATATATATTTCTAGTTGGTCTTCTCGGGATAGAACCATTCCAACTTTTTGGCAGAGATGATCTGCATTATCCCCTTCCTCGTGTACGGATTCAGCTTCAGCTTCAATGCCTCCTTTGGCCTTATCCATACGTAGCCCTGTATCTCATCGTTGTCTAGCAGATC
>CAIOIN010000063.1 GCA_903858385.1 uncultured Microcaldota archaeon
ACTGCCTGCCAAAAGGCATGAAGTAGAGGAAAATCGAAATCGGGAATAGCAAAAGCAGGAAGGGAATCAGGAGGTAGCGGATAAGCAGCGTGAAGAACGTGATTATTGCCGCAAAGAGGAGGGACGAGATCATTATCAGCGCGAAAATCAGGGAAACGAACGATATGTTGGTGCTGAAAATGCTACTCATCGAGCTATTGAAAAGCGAGGTTGTCAGGTAGCTGTCGAGCGAGAGCAGGGCGTCGAACAAATAATACGAGAAGGTGAGCAGCAATATCATGAAGAATACGTCTTTGAGCCACTGCTTTGCTCTTATCCTGCCCTCAACGTCCGGCGCCTGTATCAGGTAATAGAAGCCTACACCCATCAGGGCGACAGTGTAAAGGCTTTCTAGGAGTGCCATTACCTGATTGTACGAACCGCAGAACCAGTGCAGGTCGGGCGTTGCGGTGACGAAATTCAGCGCCGAATCCATGAACTGCTGGCTCGCGTAGACCATGCCGCTTGCTATGGCCGTGAGCGCGGATTCAGTTATGCAGCCCGGTAGGTTGTTCAGTACTGCCAAGATATCGGTATTGTTGGCGCACGAGCTGGGCGGCAGTGTCACATTCACAGCTGCGCTTGATACGGAAACAAGAGCCAAAACACACAGTAGCGGAATTATTTTCATTTTAACAACCTCCTTGCTAGCTGGTAGAGAAGATATGCCACGAGAAGCGCCATGACTATGTAGAATAGATTGGTGAAGAAATCCGGCATCCTTGCGGGTAGTACCAGAATTGCGCTTGCGCTCTTTGTTTCGAAGTCGGTAAGGAAAACCGCCCTTACCACGCTGCTTGTCTTGGTGTAGTTGAAGCCTGCCGTTGCCTGCCCTTCGGAATCGGTTGTTATTGACTGGTTCGTGCCTGCGTAGTAGAGCGTTATTTGCTTCTGAACAAGCGGCAAGCCGGTCTGGTTGTCGTAAAACCTGACAGCCAACCAAAACGATGCGTTTGTTTCGTTCGTAAGGTTGAGCGCGATTATTGGCGTCTGGTTCAATTCAAGGCAGAAGCTGTCGTTTTGCCAGTGCCCGAAGTGTGAATTGATTTCGAGAACGCAATCCGTAGCGTTTGCGCCTACCTGGAAGTGCGCTTTTTCACTGTATAACGAGCTATTGGTTGCTGTTTCCCGGCTCAGCAGAACAAGATTGTAGACTTGCGACTTCCGGTCAGGAAATGCCTCGGGTGTCAGTACGTTATAGGGTGCAAGGTCGTAAGCCAAGCCGTACTGCTGGTTCTGCGTCTTCAACCAGGAATTGCCGAAGCCAAGCCTGAAGTTGCTGAAGTCCTCGCTCAGAGCAAGCGAAACCCAGCCGTCAAGCAGGCCATTCTTGAAGCTGTCTATCATGGAGGCTTTCGAATGATTGAAGCCGTAATAGTAGGCGGTCTTGCTGTCCGAAGTAGTTGCCGAGTCGTGTATATCGTCGCTGCCGGAGTAATCGCAGGAGTAGTAGCAATATGTGCCGGAAAAGGTCGAATAGCAATGCCTGACCGTGTGGTAATGGTGGACGAGGTATTCCGAGTTTGCCGTGAGCGTGGAAACGAAAGTGTTGCTGGAATTGTGCACCTGCAGGACGCCGAAGCCCGATTTTGTGCCGGTTCCGATGGGCTGTCCGTTATTCGTGTTCTGGATAGCGTAATTGTAGCCGCAGACCTCGTAATCTGTCCGGCAATCGCTAGGGAAGCTTTGCCGGTTCACCACAAAAGAGAGGTTAGCCTGGGAATAGAGCTCGCCGGTGCCGTTTATGAAAAGCTGGCTATTTTCCAATACCGATGGCGTGAGCGAGATTATCCGCACCCAAGCGTCGCGTATGCTGCCGGAGCTTACCGTTGCGGTGCCGTCTGGCGGGTACTTGGTAAATGGGAGTGCATAATTCCAGTTCTGGGAGGCGTTGAAGTCGGGAAAGCCGTTGTTCCTTACCAGATTGTCCGCTATCAGGAGCTTCTTCTGGTCGTCCGAGAGATTGCCCAGCCTGTCGCACACTGTTCTGTCCACTAGGTCAAGGTTCCGGCAGTTTCCGATAAGGCTGTCCTGCGGTCTTGCTGGTGCGTGGTAATCGCTTGCCCAGACAAAATCATGGAAGGGATAAGCCGGACAGGTCGGAATTGCGTTCGCTAGGGCAGGGAGAACGACAAGGAGCAGGAACAGCCTTCTCATGATGCCGCCCCTTCCTCCTCGCGGTCATAGACAGTCATTATCGCCGCTTTGGGCTTGTCTTTCGTAGCATAGAAGAAGCTGAAGCGGAAGCCCGGAACCTGGAATATGGCATCGTGGACTATGACCACGCGCTTCTTTGCCACCCGTGCAAGCTCGTTTATCCATTTCTGGCGCTCAAGCAGCTTGTCGTTGACCGGCACATGGCCGATTATGGCAGTATCAAAAGAGCCGTCCGAGAAGGGCAAGTAGTGGCAGTCAGCCCAAAACACGCCAGGTTTCAAGGAAAACTGGTCTGTGCGCACGTCCCCGAGCCTGCTGTTTCCGCAATTGACGTGCAGCACCGTCCCTATGCAGAATTGAGACGGATCCTCGCCCTCTGTTATTTTTTTGTTTTTCATATTTATCACCCGCAATAGCTTCCCCCGCTCAAAAGCGAGGCGACCAGGGGGGCGAGGAAGATGACCGACAGGCCAACGAATACGCCAAGCAGCGTCTCCTTCCACTCCGCCCTCTGGAATACGTTCTTGCTCGTCATGAGCACCAGCCCACCGTAGGCTGCCACGATGACGCCGAAAAACACCGCCATTGTGCGGATGGCGGCTGAGATTTCCATCAAGTCCATGCCTACCACCCGCACACGTCAGTCGCCCCGACCAGGCTCTTGACAAGCAGCGGAGCACTCCAGATGATTATCAGTCCGATAATCACCCCGCCAAGCAATTGCTTGGCGCTGTTGCGCTCCGCTATGTCGTTGCTGCTTGCCAGGATGAAGCC
>CAIOIN010000064.1 GCA_903858385.1 uncultured Microcaldota archaeon
CGTCGAACATCATCGCTTCCCAATCACACTTTTACGACGAAGGACCAACTTCTCATTTACATTGCCGTCGGAAGCCTTAGAACTCGAATATGGCATTTTGAAGGATTCGCGGCTATGCCCCTCTCAACAATCTGCTTGCATCAAAAATGCAACGCCTTCATGTGCCGTAAAATATCCGAAGTGCTTGACGCAACGTAGATCAAGTCCGTATTAATCTTCTTGATGCTGCTCGTGCTCGGTATTCCCTGCGGCATATTCGTTGCAGCACAAAAAGAATCTTTCACAGAAGAGAGTATCGAAGCCGTGCCACCAGAACAAGCCAGGGCAATTACCGGCTTATCGTTCCGCAGCGCGTTGACTGCTTCATTCAGTGTTCCTGGGCCACCATTAATTACGATGACTACATCGGCAACGCGTACCAGATAATCCCTCCGCTCCTCCATGTCCTTCCCTGCAATGACCACATCGAGTTCGCCTCGTGCGGAAAAGGCGCCCAACGTGCGATACGCTTTAGACACCTCGAAAGGAACGATACGATAACCACCACCTTCGAAGAGGTCTTGGCTCATTGGAATATAGTCAAATTCTGGCACGAGCACAAAGAAGCGGTCCTCAGAAATCTTCTTCCCAGGCGTGTTTTTCAAAGAGTCAATGCAATACTTCATGACACCGATGTAAGCATCGATTCCGACACCGTCCACGCCTCCGGTGAAAATGGTGCCATTCCGCGGCTCGATGTGCTTCCGCAGCAGGTGCCCCACCTCTATGCCGATGCCCCTGCCATAGCCTTCGGTAGGCACTGTAGCGCCTATGATTGCAATGAGCGGCTGCTGCTTCGATTCTCTGATATCTGCGACAAGCTCCTTATTCATCATGACCACGCAGCCTGAAGGTGCTGAAGTCCCTGTCCCTCAAGACAGCCTGCACGTAATCGCAATAGGTGTTCGAGCGGACCGAAGCGCCAAGCACCGAGAGTGCCCCATAGGCGCGCACACTCTCCATGATCCTCTCAATCGATTTCCCGCTGCAGACGAAGTCCTCGACGCAGACGACCCTCTTGCCCATGGATCTTTGCCGAATGTTCGGCAGCTGCTCATCGATCACTCTGACTTCCTCATCGAATCTGCGCTTCGATTTGCGCAAAAATCCTATCTCTATCCCCAAAATGCCCGCAAGGGGCATCGCAACCTCGCTGGCGCCGCAGGCGCAGCCTATGACGTAATCAGGGGTCTCTTTCCTGATATCCATCAAGTACTTCAGGAAACCCTTTATGAACGACAGAATCTCCTTAGGATAAAAATCGTCGTCGATGTTCCTGTGTTTCAGTCTATAAGGCGTGTTCTTTCCAAGCTCTTCGATATCCAATCTTATCCGCTTCAGGCCCGTTCTGAAGGCTTTCACGTCAGGCTGGCCCGTGTAGTAACCTGTAAGATAAGTCTTGCTCACGGCCACAATTCCAGTCAATGCGTTTATGGCAGAGCTGCGGGCCGTGTCTTTGACTGTGCCCTCAATCAAAATATCATACAACGGCTGGAACCCGTAATAAAGGCAGTTCCTGATCTTGTCAGGATCATTAAGCGAGTTGGCAAACTTCAGCCAGTCAACAAAGTTGTATACATCGATATCGTTGCGGCTATAGGAATCTGTATGCTCTAGCCGTACGTCGTCCAGGCGCAGCAAAGCCGCCTCAAGCGTTCTGAGCTTCGTTTCCGAAGTCGCAATCGTGCGCGCCGGTTCCTTTTCCCTTTCGACCTTTGAGGTCGGGATCCCTGTCGGTCTGGCATCTGCGGTGCCGAATGCCTCCTTAATCAGGATGCCTTGAACGCCTTGTGCGGTTACCGTCTTATCCATGCTTTCACAGATAATTAGCGGTGCCTCCAGATACTTAAATGTGTCGCAATAATGGCAAAAAGATTTTTAAATCCACTTCCGCGTTATCCATCCTTCCTTCCATGCCTGCTGCGAATCAACGAATAAACAACGAGCGCTGCGCCTGAGGCTGCAAGCAACGCGTCGAAGCAAAGCAGGCCGTATGGATAGACCGCTCTTGGTGCGGTGCCTGTTTGCGTGTAATTGCCCGATATGGTGCTGGTACCTTTCGCATGGCTTAGGTTGAGCAGCACCGACGAGTTCGTCAGTTCGGAGTAATTGTCATACCCTGCCACGACCGTGTTAATGAGAGTCACATTTGACCTGCTCGCCAGAAATGCGGTGTCATTCCGCGCGTTTGCTGTGACGGTGCTGTTCGCTATCAGCACGCTCGCACCCTGCGCATCCAATACGTTGCCCATCAGCGCGCAGTTCTGTACAATCAGGTTCTTCGCGTTGTTCACCTGGAAATCCACGCCGGTCGAGTTTATCGTGCCTCCCTTGCAGTCTATGGTAACATTGTTTGCCGCTATCCTGACCGCTACCCCGCAGGTCTTGCCCGTGGGCCGATAGCGGTACAGGCTCGTTAGGTTCTTGAAAGCCATGGAATAGTAGCCTGAAATTCCTATCTCCATCTCCACATTGGTGCAGTAAGCCAATCCGATCGCATAGTTCACTGTGGTGGCGTTGGACTGTTCGAATGTGGCGTCATGCACGGACCTGAGCTCGGTTATGAACTGGTAAATTCCGGTCTTTTGCTTGCCGACGTCGTACGAGAGCTTGCCATCCTCTGTACCGAGGTTGCCTATGGCCTTTACTGGCTTCGCGCCGCTGAACTGGTAGCTAGGAAATATGTACGCCGTGATGTTGGTGGAGTTGCTGAAGTCCCTAACCGTGTAGTTCCAAAACACATTCGTGTTGTCCGGCAATTGGACGTTGGTCGCGAGCTCGGGGCTAAGGAACATCGGAGTGTACTCCACATCATGGGTGATGTTGAACCTGTAGTACGATAGTATGTCCGAACCCCAGTAAGGGCATTCAAACCAGTACGGGTTGAAGCTCTTCGTGCCGCTTTTGGATATCTGCAGCGTCTCCAGCGCGAAGGCATTGTTCCCGGACAGATCCATCGGTAGGTACAGCCCGAACCTCGGCAGCGTGAAGTTGCTCCTTGCGGCGGCCAATTCCACCTCTTCCATTATCAACTCCTGGTTGTTCGCTTCGCTGGGGTTTCGCTTAACGAGCCCATAAGGTATCATCTCTGTAAATTTATCCTCGCTTGTGCTCCCGTTGACCAGCCTGGGAATAAAGACGAAGTTATAACCCAGTGCTATGTTCGAATCGTTGTCCGAGAACGATAGGTCATACTTTCCCCTCGGGCTTATCAGGTTGTTGAATGCACCGTGAGCACTGAACACCGTGGCGTTGGCGAACGTGCAGTTTGCAATCGTGTTGTTGTAGGTGTTGTTATCAAAATTCACCTCTGATATGCCCGGACTGGAATTGGTGCACCTTACGCTGGCGCCGCCGACCCCGTACCCGAACACCAGGACCTCAGAATTGCAGGTGTTGTTCAGCAGGTAGGTGCCGCCGTTTCCGACGAGGTATCTGCATGCGCCTATGTTAATGCCCGTTGCGCCCGCATGGCCGGCAATCGCCGTCAGGGCGAGCAGAATGAAAAGCAGCGTTTTTGTCCCCATCGCATCAGCCCGCGTTGCGCACCCTGCTAATCTTGCGATACAAAGAATAAAGTGCTTGCGCTTGTGCGGCGTGCTGCTTTTCAACCATGTAAACGGATGGGCAGGCAAAGGTTTCAAAGTGTAATCCTTCGCCTTCGGATAAGTCTCGCTCACTTTGAATCGTACTTCTCGGAAACGGCCTTGTACGCATCCCTGAACGGCTTCCCTTCCTTAACGAGCTTGTAGGCGTTCTCTGTGGCATAAAGCTCTTCGGACATCGCCGCCTTGCACTTCTCCTTGTCGACCTTCAGCTTCCCAATGAACATGCTCATCACGGAGATGCTCGTCTCTGTTATGTAGAAGCCCTTCATTACCGGCTCCTTTGTGCTCCCAAAGTCTGCGTTATAACCCGAGAGTAGATTTCCTATTATCCCCTTCACCATGAACTCGTACGAGTTCACTACGTGGTAATTTGCCCGAACAATTTCAAGCACGTCAGGGTTCTTCTTCTGCGGCATTATCGAGCTGCCTGTCGTTAGCTCCTTCGGTATCACGAAATACCCGAACTCGGGCATGCTGAACGTTATCAGGTCTTGCGACATCTTGTTAAGGTCGAACATCACCTGCGACAACGCATGGATCATCGTGGCCTCAAACTTGCCGCGGCTGTTCTGAACGTATATTGGATTGTTCTGTATCTTCGAGAATCCGAGCTCCTTTGCCACATAAATGCGGTCGACTGCGATCGGCAGACCGTATCCCGCCCCTGTGCCAAGCGGCGACTGATCGTTCAGCTTCTCCGCAACCTC
>CAIOIN010000065.1 GCA_903858385.1 uncultured Microcaldota archaeon
AGCGAGGATTTCATAGGCAGGACCTTGAACCAGGGATTTTCAGGGGGCGAGAAGAAGAAGACCGAGGTGCTGCAGATGTCCGTGCTGAAGCCAAAGATAGCAATACTCGATGAACCCGATTCGGGCCTCGACATCGATGCAGTGAAGATCGTGTCGGCCTGCATAAACAGGATTGCCGAATCAGAGCACATGGGATTGCTGCTGATAACGCACTACAGCAGGATATTGTCGTACATGAAGCCCGATGTGGTGCACGTGATGGTAAGCGGAAAGATAGTCGATGAGGGCGGAACCGAGCTGATAGAGAAGCTTGAAAAGTTCGGCTATGACTCTTATCTGAAAGTGGATGGTGCAAAGAAATGACCGCGAGAGCGTTCAATGTGGATAGGGTAAGGGCCGATTTCCCTATATTGAAAACGAAGATGAATGGCAAGCCGCTGGTTTATCTTGACAACGCTGCGACTTCGCAGAAGCCCTATTCAGTGATAGATGCCATCAGCAATTACTACAGGACTTACAACGCAAATATCCATAGGGGGATATACAAGATCGCTGAAGAGGCAACCGTTGCGTACACCGATTCGAAGATTAAGCTCGAGAAGTTCATAAACGCAAATTCGATGCAGGAGATTGTTTATACGAAGAATGCCACCGATGCGATAAACCTCGTCTCGTTGAGCTGGGGCGGCGCTAATGTCGGCAGAGGCGACCACATTCTTGTATCGAGCATGGAGCACCACAGCAACCTCGTGCCGTGGATGGTACTAGCGAAGAAGAAGGGCGCGGTGCTCGATTATATAGCGTTGGACAAGGACAACGCAAGGTTGAGCACAAAGAGCCTTGATGAACAGCTTGAGAAGAGGCCGAAGATAGTGGCGGTAACGCATGCATCGAATGTGCTTGGAACTATAAACGACGTGAAAAGCATAACAAGAAAGGCGCATGGGGCCGGAGCGATGGTCATCGTCGACGGCGCACAGTCGGCGCCGCACATGAAGGTAGATGTCAGGGACATCGACTGCGATTTCTTCGCCATGTCTGCGCACAAGATGCTCGGACCGATGGGCATTGGCGCACTGTACGCGAAAAAAGGCATATTGGACAGCATGGAGCCATTGATAACCGGCGGCGACATGATAAGAAGCGTAACGCACAATTCGTACAGCTGGAACGACTTGCCATGGAAGTTCGAGGCGGGCACCTCGGACGTGGCAGGAGCGGTGGGATTCGGAGCTGCGATCGATTACTTGAATGCCGTTGGGATGGATAAGGTAAGGAAGCATGAGAAGGAGATAACGAAATATGCCCTGAAAAGAATGAACGAGACAAGGAACGTGAGGACATTCGGACTTGATATGAAGGGACTTGAAGATAAGTGCGGCATAATAGCATTCTCGTTGAAGGGAGTGCACCCGCACGATGTATCGCAGATACTCGACGGTGAAGGCATAGCGATAAGGGCGGGCCAGCATTGCGCGATGCCGCTCGTGACCGAGATTTTGAATGAGAATGCACTCTCAAGGATCAGTTTCTATCTCTACAACAAGGAAAGCGAAGTCGACAAAGTGATTGACGCGATAGACATGGTGAAAAAGAAGTTCAGGATAGAGTGAAGGCATGCCGATCGATCTGTACGCCGAGGACATAATAATGTATTACGAGCATCCGCACAACAAGGGCGCGATGAAGGATGCGAGCGTGAGCATGCACAATGAGAATGCCCTTTGCGGGGATAGCATCACGATGCGCCTCAAGATAAAGAATAGGATTGTGGAGGATGTGAAGTTCGAGGGCGACGGCTGCGCGATAAGCGTGGCATCGGCGAGCATGCTCACTGATTTCGTGAAGGGAAAGAGCCTGGATGAGATAGAGCGCATGAACGTCAAGTCGGTTTTCAAGATCATAGGTTTCGATCCCGGACCTGCAAGGTTGAAATGCGCTACCTTGTCTTTGCGAACGCTCAAGGAGGCTGCATTCGCGTACCAGCACAAGGCAGTCGATGCTGAAACGCAGACGCTTTAGGATTCTGCCCCGCTTTTACTTACACCACGAGGAAGTAGATCGCCGCCAGCATGGCTGCAGCAATCACCAGCTTGCGCTTTACCGATCCCTCCTTGAATATCAGTCCCCCAAGGAACACAAGCATTATCACGTTCAGAACGTTGCTCAGCGGCCAGACCAGGGCTATGTTCGCCATTGAAGCGGCAACGTAGTAGAAAACGCGGTATGCCGTAGTGAACGCCGCTATCAGGACTATCTCTTTCTTGTACTTGAGCGTGTTCCCGAAGGTCTCTTTTATGCCGCCGTATTTCAACTGCATCCCGATGACCATGTTCAAAGCGACAAAAACCTCAAGCAATATCAGGTAGGTGTAGGGGTTTGCGTTGAGCAGAAGGTATTTCATGCCCGTTGCCTGCACCGCAGATATCAGGGATGCAAGAATCAGCCATTGCACGTACTTCTTGCTCTCGAATTGCGGCTTGCCGGTGAACATTATCAGGTAGGTCGCAAAAATGAGGACTCCCGTGAAGAAGTATTGCAATGTTGTGAGTTTCTCGCCGAGGAAAAGAAAGGCGAAGATCACGATGAAGAAATTCGGAAGAGCGTTGTACACAGGTGAGGCTGCAGACACGCTGCCATGCTTGTACACCCGGGCTAAGAGCCAGTATATTGCGGCGGACATCAGGCTAAGCAGGTATATCAAAACGATGGATAACGCGCTTATGTTGAAATTCGCAAGCGGCAGGAAGAGTAGAGATATTAGCGCCATGATCACGGAGAAGCTCGTGCTGTAGGCCATCGCGTGCTCTACCTTCAATGTGTTCTTCTCGAGAAGGGTCGCTACGCCGAGCATCGCTGACGATATGAGTGCTAGGTAGTACCATTGGATCATTTTTCCACCGTGGCTATTGTGCTGTCCTGGCCTCCAGAGATGTTCTTTTCCGCCTTTGCGTTGCGCGGTTTATTTACAAGGCCGTACACTACAGTAGCCACGCCCGCTAGCAACATAATACCAGTTGCCATGTATGTTGCAAGCAATCCACGCTGATCAGCGGGTATGACCACTACCTGAACGTGCACTGTATCATTGTGTGATTTGCTGCTAGCTGAGTTATCGATAACTGCGTACACCGTGCAGGGGAAGGTACTAATTTCTGCAAAATACTTGATCCATGTACTGGATGTATCATTCATAACTGTGCTGCTGAGCATCCGGTTTCCTGAAAAAAGAGTGATTGCCAAGTTAGATACATTGGCTTTGACCACGGAGCTATTCCCCCCAACATGCTTGGCGTATACGAGACTGGATATGCTGCGATTGTTTTGCGACGTATAATTGCTCCACAAATCAAAGGTGCTTTCATTGAATAGGTACATGTTAACTTCGCTGTTTGCTGCCATAACTATTCCGGCGATTGTAGTATTTTTAGAAATGGATATCGGGACATAGGTGGCATTGCCGCTGCCAAGCACCCCATTGAACATATGGGTTCCTTTTAGGACAGAGTACGCATGCGCGCTGTATCCGATATAACCAATTACAAGTCCAATTATGATTAGCATTAATCCGATTAAAATAAATTTTGTATGCATGGAACAGCCAATTTTACAATTGGGTATATCTTCTGGTATTTATAATCTTTTACAATAACGTTTAGCCCCGGTCGGATTCGAACCGACGTAAATGGATCCAAAGTCCATTATCCTTGGCCAGCTAGATGACGGGGCTAACCTAATATATAATCCCGTGAAGTTTTATAAATAGAGCAAATTTACGACGTTTGCTGATTTTAGTAGGATTTGGCGAAGTTTGCCATGTATTTGGCTTCGTTGCCGCACGCTATGCACGTCTTGCCCTTTGCTTCTTTCTGTGCATCGAAGGGCATGTTGGTTATCTTGGCGCCCGTTTCCTCCTTAACCTTCGCTTCGCACTCGGTTGATCCGCACCAGCCGGCTTGCACCATACCCCCTTTGGTTTCGATTATGGTCTTCAGCTCGGCATACGATTTTGGTTTGTGCGTATTGGATTCGATTAGCATTTTCGCTTTCTTGTAAAGGTTTTCGTTTATCTCGTTCAGCAGCGTTTTTACGCTTTCGTCGATGTTGTTGATATCCAAGCTCGTTTTGACCATGGTGTCCCTCCTTGCGGCAACAACCTTGTTTGCGGCTACCTCTTTGCCGCCCACCTCGAGCCTTACGGGCACGCCCTTGAGCTCCCAGTTGTTGAACTTCCACCCTGGAGAGTATGCATCGCTGTCATCGACGAACGTCCTGAATTTCCCTTTGAGCTTCTGGTTTATGCGGCTCGCGTACTCGAGAACTTCTTTTCTGTTCTGATCCTTGTATATCGGCACTATCACGACCTG
>CAIOIN010000066.1 GCA_903858385.1 uncultured Microcaldota archaeon
CTGTCGCTCGAACAGATAATCAAGGCCGCGTCGAAGGGCGTAAAGCGCCTTCTTGAGAATGGCAAGCCCAAGGAGGCGGTCAAGGCCGCGGTCGCGTTCAAGCTCAACGAGCAGCAATTGAACGACATCGGCATGCCAAAGGACATGAGAAACGAGGTGTTTGCCGCAATGATGCCGAAGGATACGGATATACGGATAGATTAAGCACATTTTCTTCGCATAGATGAATTGGCGCGATAGATGTAAGCTCGAAACGCTTAAATATTTCATAAATTCCATACAACCCAGTGAGCGAATGGTTAATGCAAAGATCGTAGATTCCAAATCCACCGCTGGCAAACAAGCAGACATGAGCGAGATGCTACTGAGAATGACTCCAAACGCCTTCTTCGAGGTCCGCGGAACTATCTACATGCTAGATGGCCACAGTACATTCAAATTGAACAAGAACGAAGCTGAGCAGGCCAAGCAGTTCCTTGAGAGATTCTTGATCGCTGAGACTAACTGGGCCGAACAGGCCGAAAATAATAAACTGCCGCATTCGGTTGCTGTTGGAGTGTTCGAACATGCAGCAAGCATTGCCAAAAGTTTGCGGCATTCAACGGAAGAGGTCGAGAAGCTCTTGGTGCGCGCGGATCACGAAAACATAATCGCAATGATAGATCTTGCCATGTCCCCGGAGAAGTATCCGTTGTTGAGGGTGGATATTCCAAAGCGCTTTGATGTGTGGGCATCAAAGGTCAGAAAATAGATAATGTTAGATTTTCCAACACTTTCTTCGTACGGGGGTTTGCTACAACAAATCGTGATGCTATGACGTCTGCTCAGAGGATGCAACCAGCCGAAGTAAAAAGTATAGAGCTGCGGCAAGGTCAGGCATGCACGGGGTTTGGGCGTGATATCAATACCAAAATACCCGCCGAATTTGAAAAGAGGGTAGAAAGCTGCAGAAAGACCCTGCGGCACGAATTTGACCGTAACTGCGTAAGCACTGCATTGTTTATAGCAGGAGAGGTTGATACCGATTATTTTATCGGTACTGATAGAGTATATGAAAATTTCCTATCGCGCTTAAAACAGCTTGATGCACCAATCCCAGGTGCCATAGCAGTATGGCGAAGTGCTACTAGTGATGGTGTTGTCTCGGTCGAGCATTTGGGCATTGTGACTGCAGTTAATCCCGACTTGCTGATAACTCATAGATTATATCGTTACGGCATATTCTATGAAAACCAATCCTTGAAAGAAGCGGCCGGGCACTTTGCAGATTACTGTTGGGTAGAGTATTACCTGCCACGCGCATTAGACTCAAAATAGTTTAGATTTTCCAACATTCTCTTCGAGATAGACCCGAATCGACGATTGTCGTTGCCGGTCACGACACTTAAATATCTCCTAAAACGCAATCCATAACGTGATAAAATGACAAGCGGAACTGCAAAAAATAATGCTTCTGAACCGAATAGCAACCAAATTACAAGGAATTTCGAGGGAGCACAAACCTTGAATGGTAACTACTTATCGAAGCTGCTGCGCGACGCAAAACATGATGCCATCTGGAGCGCATGCTATCTAGTCAGTGGTGTTGCAATCAGATTTGCTTTGCCCCTTGTTCTGCACAACCACAGATGGGACACCGCAGGTTACATATCAATGGCGTATGGCGGCCTGGACCTTGCCTCTGCAATCGAAGAGCGCGTAATGGCCCACAAGCTCGGAAAGGAGATAGATCAGAAGGCTCCGGATCAGATTGCATTGCGCAAGTATGACTATGACCGCTCTAGCAAAGAGGGGAAGTACGCTGTATATTTTGGGGCAATCGCTGCCGCTTCCCTGTATGAGACATTAAACTCAGCTCGAGGCAGCAATGATTATCGGCAGATGCTAGGAACTTTCATAGTTATTTCTGCTGCGACAGTGTACACTGGGATAAACACAGTAAAGGCGTTAAGAAGGGAACGGAAGGAGGCCGCGAACATCGCATTGAGGCAAACCTCTGAAAGTGCAAATAATTAGTAAAGTGTTGGATTTTCCAACACTCTCTTCGTGAAAACTGATTGTTGCAACAGATGCTTTAATTCAGCATGAATGCTGTCATGGATAATTTATCAACACGTTTTCAATCGCCCTGCACAACGCAAATGCAAGCAAAGTTTGTCGTCGAGGCTCGGTTAACGGCGAAAAATAATACCGGCACAAAATCAGCGCCATGATTATGGTATCAGTAAAATTTATTCCATGAAAATGAGCCGAAAAA
>CAIOIN010000067.1 GCA_903858385.1 uncultured Microcaldota archaeon
CCCATACACGACTCTCGAACTGTCTTATTCCGCTCCTCAAAAATGAGTGGATACTTTTTACACAGATAGTCATCTAGTTTTTTATTCATACATTACTTTGTTATGCCGCATTTCGTCTCTGATGGTTTTTTCTGCCATCATTAGGCCAATGTCTATTCCGTCCCATCCAGCCACTTTTGACCATTGTTTGTTTTCGATTGCGGACTTGAGTTCTCGTTGGGCGTCCCTTCTTCGGATGTCTATTTGCCCTAGCAGCGAGCGGCATAATACGGTCGCTTCGGTTTGCTGTAAAGATTCTTGGTTATTCATGATCATTAGTCGAATGCCTTGGTTCCCGGCGTTATAGGATAACATTTACGGCAAAGATTAAGCCGGCTTTCTGCACCGTCGGTAACAAATCCAGTATAACCACGGCCCCGGCATTGTTTGCAATTCGGTTTCGGCAGATATGGAACTTTAAATTGGATTGGAAATGGCTTACCATCTTTATTTTGACGAACAGCCGTTAGAGTTTGTGGACCACGCTTGGGAATAGGTTTTCCGGTCAAATCATTGACGAGAACGAATTCAGATTTTGGGGCTGGTTGTTGCGTGGGAGTGGCGGGAGTATATTCGAGTTCCATATTGCACACATTATACATTACCTATTGCTATCGTCAATTTATTATAACAAAAATGCCGTGAAGATTTCTCTCCACGGCATTGCGAGTTAGATTAACTTACTGTGCGGCCACGGAACCACGACCTGCGAGAATGGCTTGGATTGCATCCATGAAGTTCCCCGAGATAATGGTCGGGTTAAAGTTGTTCGGAAGATACCCTTGGATGCCTTTCGTTCCATCTGCAAGTGATTGTGCAATCAGAATCTTGGCATACGCATCGGGACCAGCAGCCTTGTATGAATCAATCATCAATTGCTTGGCAGTTGCTTCGGCACGACCCACTGCCAAGATACCATCAGCCTCGGCGGTCATACCGAGTCTCTTACCTTCACCAGCTAATTCGGCTTGTTTCTTTGCGGCTTCGGCAGCAATGGTAACTTGTGACGCAGAAGCCGTAGCAGCAACCGTTACTTGTTCGGCAGCAGCTTTGGCTTTAATAACCACAATCTGTGCGTCTCGGTCTGCACCAACGACTTGAGTGTTTAGGTCGGCCTGTGCCTTGGCTTTGGCAACAAGAGCATCTGCTTCGTTGGCTTTTTGTTCTTCCACAGCACGAAGTTGTGATTGCACAGCAATTTGCTTCTTCACAATTTCGGCTACATAGTTGGGATCAAGAGCAATGTGTTCAATGACGAAGTTTTCAACAATAACACCACGATCACTCAATTCCTTACCTTCACCCGCATCTTTACCCGCCAGGGCAGATTGAATAGATGCCTGTAGTTTGACCAACCCCTCACCGGAATAAGCATCAATTGCATTCATACGGGTGGCTTCGTCTTTGACCACTCTCAGAATGGTTGGACGAATAAGCTTCTCTTCGATGTCTTCCCGCACAGTCTTGTGAATGGAAACCAATTTAGCCGGGTCCAAACGCCACCGTAGGTTCATCGAGATTTTCATATCCTGGCCTTCTTTGGATTGAACAAGATAAGCATCCTGTTCTCGACCCGTTGATGTTTTAGCTTCTTGTGCCATCGGTTTGTCATTCATCACATAGACACGGCTTGAGGCATCGTATTTATAAACGGTTTGTGACCATCCGGGAAACAGGAAGTAGGTCTTAGGCTGCATGATTTCAGCACAAACGCCTTCGTTCCACGTTTCCTTGACGCCGAGTTCATTACCCTCGACGGTTACGATTTTGATTGAGGTAACGCCTACGACGAGGACAATCAAGAGAATGACCACGCTGGCAATTAGTTTAACTGGACTTTTCATAACTTATTACTATTGTTTTTTTTTTGTTTA
>CAIOIN010000068.1 GCA_903858385.1 uncultured Microcaldota archaeon
GCTTTGCAAGTAAAACTTTCAGGGAAAGTTTTATCAAAATCCAAAAAAGCGGAAGGTCGCGGGTGCGATCCCCGCCGAGTCCATGACTGATTTATAAGCGTAAAAAACAAAGGGCGAAACGATGAGGACATTATTGATCGTCCACGGCTTCGTCCAGGGCGTAGGTTACAGGAACCTGGTAAGAAAGATAGCGGTCAAGAACGGCGTCAGGGGCATGGTGAAGAACGCCGACAACGGCACGGTCGAGATAATCGCCGAAGCAGATAGCGAAAATCTGGAGGCTTTCGAGAAAGCGATAAACGTCGACATGAAGAACGGGCCTTCGGTGTTGTCGATAGAGAAGCACTGCGATGGCGACACCTTGTTCCCGGCCATCACGAAGGTTTATGAAGGATTTATAATAGAGCATTAACAAAACATGTTTGTTGGCGGAGTAGCTCAGCCTGGTTAGAGCGCTAGACTCATATGCAAAAGCATTGTGAGTGCGGAGCAAACGCTGTGAAGAGAAATCTAGAGGTCGCGTGTTCAAATCTCGCCCCCGCCAATCCTTATTTTTAAGCGCATGCGGACTGAATCTAACACAATTGACGAAGCCTACAGGAAAGTATAACTATTAGGACAAACTCGACAATTAGTGCGATATCATGACATTAACCGCATTAGCAGCAGAAAAGAAACAAGACCAGGCGCTCAACAAGGCACTGGAAAGCATGTACCTTCAAGCATCAGAACTGAACCGTCGCGGCGCCACAAACACCAGAGAGGCGTACAGCAACCTCAAAGGAACGAAACAGGACAACGTGTTCTTTATCGTTTCGAGAGCCGCCATCGGGATAGGCGACGTATTAAACCACTGCAACAATAATGATAGACTCTATGGACGCAAGCAACCCTGGGCTGATGCATTCAATAGCCGAGAGCGCGTAGACGCCTTCAGAGAAGGCGCAACCAAAACTGTGCAGGCACTTCGCAATGAACTCTATACGTGGGGTGAAAACGGGCTGCACATACCCAAAAGCGACAACTTGCTGTCAGACATGGGCGACGGAAGCGGGATGCTGCGCAAGGCGGAAGACACACTGATCAATACCGCAAACAAACTCTATTTCGACATAATCGAACCAGCCGCGAAATCCGAGAGGATACCGTGGATAATGGATCTCATGGCCCAGCCAATCCAGGGCGTAATGTACGGTATAGCAGACGTGATTGAAAAGGAAGCCATCGTTGTCTCCCTGTTGGGTTATAATGACAAAACGCTGAAATCAGCAGCAAGGCGAATGCACGGCAAAGCGATATTTGCGGCAGAGTGCGCGCTGGTGAACGTCGACAGAAAGGCGCAGCAGGCCGCCATGGAGCTCTCATATCCGTCCCCGTTCATAAAGAGCACTGAAATACGGAAAATCTTGAGGAATGAGCAGCTCATAGATTGATGCTATCAAGAGCGGCCAGATCCGGATCCCGATCAACAAGCTTCGTCACTCGGACTCATGCTTGACTATCTTGATTATGCCCGGCCGCGGCCTGAAGATGTCGCCGCTGCGCTCTAGCTCTCCGAGATACTTGCTGACCGTCGCGTCGTCCACTCCTTCCTTTATCGCTTCCTCTACCAGCCTCTGTATCTTCACGACATTCTCGGTCTCTTCGAGCTTCCTTATTATCGACATTATTATGTTCATGCGGTCGACTTTCTCTCTCGGCATGCCCGTCAGTATCGTGTCTATATCACGCCTGCCGCCCCTGTCTACTGCTAGGGTCTTGAGCACGTACTCGCTAAGCGCTATCGCCCTCTCCGCGTCGGACAGCTCCACCAGCGTAGACAGCCTCGTCTTCGCGCTGGCTTCAGACATCCTTATCAAGCCCTCTATCTGCCTCGGGGTGATCGTGACCGTGCCTCCTCTTGCTCCCAATTTTCTGAGTTCAACGTAATATTCCTGTATCCTCTTCGATGCGTCCTCGCCCAATCGCGGGTTGACCCTGGTCTTCGCGTAGGCTATGTACTTCCTGAGCTGATCGCTCGGTATCGGCGGCTTGTCCACCTGCTCGTAGTTTGTCATCTCAGCCAACTGTGCCCCGGCAGCCGAATGCTGCGTCATTATGTGCTTGGCTATGCTCTTGTCCAATGCCTCGTCCATAATGTCCTTTATCGGGAATATCAGATCGAATCTCGAAAGCAGCGTCGGCGGTATGTCGAACTGCTCCGAAGGATAGACATTGGGGTCGAACCTGCCGTACTTCGGGTTCGCCGCAGCAAGAACTGCTGCTCTTGCGTTGAAGGTAGCTATTATGCCGGCCTTCGCCACGCTTATCGTCTGCGATTCCATGGCCTCGTGAAGCGCGGCTATGTCCTCCTTTTCTATCTTGTCGAATTCGTCTATTGCGACGACCCCGCCGCTGCCGAGCACCAGCGCGCCGGCCTTTAGCGTCCAGCCTCCCTCGGCAAACTCGTCGCGCTCTGCGACTGCGGTAAGTCCGCCTCCGGTTACTGATTTTCCGCTCACGTATATACCCTTCGGCACCAGCTTCGTCACAGCCTGCAATATCCTTGTCTTAGCGCTGCCGGGGTCCCCTATGAGCAGTATGTGCGTGTCGCTCCTTATCGCCCCTCCGTCAACCAGCTTCTTGCCCGGAGTGCCGCCGAACAGCTGAAGCGTTATGGCCTGCTTTATCTCGTCGTAGCCGAATATGGACGGCACCATTGACTTCGTGATCTTCTCGAATATCTGCGGGTCCTTCGACAGTTCTATTATCTCCCTCTCTTCCTCTTCGGTTATCGGTATGTCAGTGAATTCCTTCTGCTTCGGCACTATGGAAACGGTATCGAGGAACATCGTGTAAAGGTTGTTGTCTGTCTTGCCGTGCGAGTTCCTTCTCGGCCTTATACGAAGTATGCCGCTGATCTCTATTCTGTCTCCGGGTATTATCGTGTTGACCAGGTCGTCCTCTATCCAAACTTCAAGCTGCCATGTCGGAGTGCTGCCCTTCAATTTCTCCAGAGGGTCCTGCACCGCTATCTTCTGCAGGTTCGTGAACTGCGATTCCTTCTCGTCCTGCTTCAGCGAACGTCTCTTGCACTGCGGGCATATCTCCGGAACTTCCTCCTTGTCCGCCCTCATCTTGAAGACCGCGCCGCAGAAGGTGCATTTGTAGGAGCCGATCTTCACCTTCGGGTTTATCTCGGACCTTTTGACTATCAGCGCATCGAGGCTTATGAGCTTGCTTATGAAGGCTGAGCCGACGTCCTGCACCATCGGCTGGTTGACCGTCTGGCCGAAGAACCTCACATGCGGCTCCTTGTCCTTGAACTCGACATCGCTCATCTTTCCTTTAAGCGATTCGTTCGCCGCTTCGAGTATGTCATCCGGCTTTTCCACCAGCTCGCTTGCCAGCTCGGGGTCGAACATGCTGAGCAGCTTTATGTCCACCATGAGGCTTCGCTTGTCCGGGAACGACACTATCAGCTCGGCTATGGCGTCCGTGTAGTGCAGATCGAAGAAAGTGTCGAATTTCGACTTTATGGCTTCGACCAAAGCATCAGGCATCAATACCCCCAGAGCGTATATGGGTCAACGAAATTATTATTAACCACCCTTGCAGAATGAATAAGGGAACTGTACTGGAAAGCCCGATGTGCTGAGATGGACAAGCAAGAGAAATTCTACGTAACCACGCCAATATACTATGTCACGGACGCGCCGCACATAGGCAACACCTACCCTACGGTTGCCGCTGACATAATCGCCCGGTGGCACAGGCTGCGCGGCGAGAAGGTCTTCTTCCTTACGGGAACCGACGAGCACGGCGAGAAGGTGCAGAAGGCCGCAGATGCGGCCAAGGAAGAGCCAAAGGTGTTTGTGGATAAGATATCGCTGCGCTACAAAGAGGCATGGAAGACACTCGGCATCTCCTACGACAAGTTCATAAGGACTACCGATCCCGAGCATCTCGATGCCGTTGCAAGGTTCATAAGCAAGCTGGTAGAGAACGGCGACGTGTACAAAGGTCAGTATGAGGGCTGGTACTGCGTGCCTGACGAGTCATTTTTCACGGAGCTTCAATTGAAGGACGGCAAATGCCCGGACTGCGGGCGCGAGGTAAAAAGAGTGAAGGAAGACTCCTACTTCTTCAAGCTCAGCAAGTACCAGGACCGGCTTCTGGAACTCTACGACAAGAACGAGGACTTCCTGTCCCCGAAACTGAGGAGGCAAGAAGTAATCAACAGGGTCAAGGGCGGCCTCAAGGATGTCAGTATGACAAGAACCACGGTCAAATGGGCAGTCCCTTTCCCGGGCGACAAAGACCACTTTGTCTACGTCTGGGTCGATGCCCTGATAAATTACATAAGCGCTCTCGGATGGCCTGACGGAACCTTCAAAGTGTTCTGGCCCGCCGATGTCCACATCGTCGGCAAGGAGATAAACTGGTTCCACTCGGTCATATGGCCGGCGATGCTGATGTCTGCCGGCATAGAACTGCCCGCAATGATCTTCGCGCATGGCTGGTGGACTTCGGAAGGAAAGAAGATGAGCAAATCGCTGGGCAACTTTGTCGATCCGGTAAGCCTGTCCAGCAAGTACTCAGTAGATGCAATAAGGTACTTCCTCATGCGGGAGATGCCCTTCGGCGAGGACGGGGATTTCTCCGAGGAATCGCTGAAGGCAAGGATAAACGGGGAGCTGGTTGCGGATCTGGGCAATCTCGTCTATCGGGTCCTTACCCTAGCGGAAAAGTTTGATGGAAAGTTCGACGGCAGTGCGGACCTGGAGAAGCATCTTGACGTCGTGGGCATTGACGAGTCGATGGACAGGCTTGATTATTACGGCGCGCTCGAAAAGATATGGGCTTTCATCAGGTCATCGAACAAGTACATAAACGACAACAAGGTCTGGAGTCTCAAAGGGGCAGAGATGTCAAACGCGCTCTACAACCTTCTCGAGGCGTGCAGGATATGCTCCATACTTCTTTACCCGTTCATGCCAGATACCGCGCAGAGCATCGCACAGCAGCTCGGAGTTGAAATGGGAACACTGAAAGACTGCAAGTTTGGGGCGTTCACCGGAAAGCCAAAGAGGGGGAAGATGCTTTTCGAGAAGGTCCTGACAAAATAAACAGAGGGTGGAAATCTGCCGATAAACATTCCGGATCGTTTGCCCGCCGCCAAGGCGCTCGAAGACGAGAACATCTTCGTGATGACCCAAGCGAGAGCGCTCCACCAGGACGTCAGGCCATTGGAGATAGTAATAATGAACCTGATGCCGGACAAGATCACAACGGAGATACAGATACTGAGGCTTATCGGAAACTCTCCGATACAGACAAACATCACCTTCCTGCACCCGAAAAGCCACAAGTCCACCCACACCCCGGAAGACCATCTCATCTCGTTCTACAAGCACTTCGAAGACATCAAAGGCCAGAAGTTCGACGGACTGATAATCACCGGAGCGCCTGTCGAAACCCTGGAGTTCGAGCAGGTCGAATACTGGAAAGAGCTAGAAGAGTTAATGGACTGGAGCGTGCAGAACGTGTTCTCTACCCTCCACATCTGCTGGGCCGCGCAGGCCGGGCTTTACCATCACTACGGGATCAACAAATACCCGCTGAAGGAAAAGATGTCCGGAGTTTTCCAGCACAAGATAAACAGGAAGCACGTCAAGCTGCTCAGGGGCTTTGACGATGTCTTCAACGTTCCCCAATCAAGGTACACCGAAATAAGGAAACAGGACATTGCAAAGGTTCCCGAGCTCGAGGTCCTGTCCGAATCAAAGGAATCTGGAGTCTATATCGTCGGAAGGAAGGACGGCAAGCAGTTCTTCGTCACAGGGCATTCCGAATACGACTCAACCACGCTGAAGAAGGAGTACGAACGCGATATCGCAAAAGGGCTCAAGATAAAAATTCCTAAGAATTACTTTACGGACGATGACCCTTCAAAGGAGCCAATCCTCTCCTGGAGAGCACATGCGAACCTGCTGTTCTGCAACTGGCTCAACTATTACGTTTACGAAGAAACGCCGTACGACCTGAAGAAGATATGATGAAAAGCCATCAGGCGACCTTGCTTCCCGGGGCCAGATCCTTGTCCGGCGTGACCAGCGACACCCTGTCGCCGTCCTGCGCCGCCAGAACCATGCCCTCCGACACGAATCCGGCGACGTTCTTCGGATCGAGGTTGCACACGACTATGACAAGCTTGTTCATGAGCTCTTCCTTCGTGTAATATGCCTTCAAGCCCATCGCGATGTTCTTCACTCCTAGCTCTCCGAGGTCTATCTTCGTCTGGTACATGGGCTTCCTTGCCGCTGTCAGATCCTGCACATCCACTATGCGCCCGACCCTCAAATCCACCGCTCCGAATTCAGCTATCGTGACCATCCGAACCACAAACCCTCTAGATAAGGTTAAAATGTTATCTATCCTAAATTAATAAAGTGATAACATGAGCCAGTTTGGTGTTCAACTACATGCACGTTCAAAGACAAAGGTCATAGGGAACGGCAAGCGGAAGATAAAGGCAAGGGGCAAGCGAAGACGCGAAGTGGGCGGCTATTTCTCGGCCACGAAGCTCACGGAAAAGTCCATGGTCGCCAGCGTCAGGAGGCGCGGCGGGAATGTCGACGTCAAGCTGAAGCGCGCCGCTGTTGCCAACGTCCTGACGAAGACGGGCTACAAAAACGCGAAGATAACCGGCATAGTCGAATCCAAGGACAACAGGAACTTCGCAAGGCAGAACATAATCACGAAGGGCACGGTAATCAGCACCGAACTCGGCAACGCGGTTGTCATGAACAGGCCGGGAAGGGAGGGCTGCGTCAACGCCAGACTGCTCTAGAAGTGTTAGCATGGTCGCGCGAGTCTACGAATGCGATAAGTCGGAAGCCGAAGCGCTGAAGAAGGTCCTAGAACACGATCCATACCTAGACCCGAAGCTCGTGCCCCCATCCAAGAGCGACAAGGACCTTAAGCTGATGAGCGAAGAGGACCAGAAGAAGTACAGGGAAGAGGAGGCAAAGTCGAAGGAGGCGATAAAAAAGCTGCATGAGGACAAGTACGCAAACGTCATATTCGTAAGGCAGAACTGCAGCTTAAGGGACGGGGCCACTGTCGACCTCGACAGAAACAAATCCTACCTTTACCTCGATGCAAGCGAGCAGTTCCTCGGATTGGCCGAAGAGTGCTTCAAAATGGAGTTCAAGACCATCAAGAGGGTTACGAAGAGCGAAGAGGAGAAGGTCATAGGCATAATCAAGGCGGAGGAAGACAAGGCGGCAACGGGATTCGGTTCCATATTCGGTAGTTGAATGAACTTCATAAGCTCCGACGATCTCTCTGAAAAACAGGTGCTTGAAGTATTCTCCATCGCAGACAAACTGCAGAGCGGGGAGCTGAAGAATCCGATAAAGGAGCATTCCGTACTTGCGCTGCTTTTTTCAGAGCCTTCGACGCGCACGCGCGTATCCTTTGAGGTTGCAATGGCGCAGCTCGGAGGGAGTGCGGTCTACATAGCCACGCAGACCTCGCAGATGAAGCGTGGAGAGACCCTTGAAGACACCGCGAAGGTCATAAGCGGCTACTGCGATTTCATAGCTGTCAGGACGAACGAGCACAAAGACGTAATGACGATCGCGAAGAGCTCCACGGTCCCGGTCATAAACGCGCTCACGCATCTTGAGCACCCGACGCAGGCGCTTGCAGATGTCTACACAATAATCAAGCACAATAAGCGGATAAAAGGATTGAAGATCGCGTTCGTCGGCGACATAGCGCAGAACACGGCAAGCTCTCTGATGCTGACTGCCACGAAGCTGGGCGCCAGCGTCTCATTGGTGGGTCCGGAAGGCATAACGCCGAACGAATTCTTCTACAGGAAGTCAAAGAAGTACGGGAAAGTTGAGCTATACAACTCGATCAAAGAGGGAGTGACTGGTGCCGATGTGATCTACACCGATACATTCGTGAGCATGGGCGACGAGGCCGAAGCCGATA
>CAIOIN010000069.1 GCA_903858385.1 uncultured Microcaldota archaeon
CAACACTAGAGTAGTGTATCAGACCGTGCCATGGGACGCATTCTACAGGCTCGGAGACAGGTACGTCGTGCACCGGGTCTATGCAATCATAGATGCCGATGGCAATTATTACACTATCACAAAAGGCGACAACAACGCCGGGCTCGACCTGGAGTACGGCAACCTGCCGGCGAACATGAGCCAGATAGAGGGCAAGGTGATTGCATCGATACCTTATCTAGGTTATCTGAAGCTGATACTGAGCAACCAGTTCAGCGAGCCCGCTGGCTGCGACTCCTATCCCATAAACTGATATCCGGCTTTGATGCAGTGATTAGCGCTTTATGGTCTGATTCCTGATCCTTATTGCGTCTTCCGCTATGTTCGGCGCTATCGCTTTGATCACTGCCTCGAAATTCTTCCCCGTAACCTCGTCCATCACCGAAGGGGTACTCCTGAAGCTGTCGCTGCCCGCCGTTACAAAAGCAAGCACCACCAGGCCCAGGGCGCTTTTTGGCCTGTTGGCAATGCTCCTGAAATAGCTTTCATAGAATTTGTCGTTCTGCTGGCTTACGCCAAGAACGTTTGTTTTCTCCATTGTCTGCTGAAGCATCTTTTCCGTGGATGGCATCTGCGCCAGTTCCATATTTCTCGTGGTCATGTTGATCGTGGTGTCCTTTGCATTCGTTCAGATATATATGCTTAACTGTCTCTTGTTCGATACCATGGTTAGGCCCCGCGCAGCATGCACGGATATCAGCGCAAAGCGGACTTGCTGTATTGTTTTATATACTTTTGCGTGATAATTAATCATACGAAGGATTCCTTTTCTTCGCGTTTGACTGTGTTTTCATGGCAGACATTGCAAATGATATACGCTTAGCTGTAGACAGCGGTAAGGCAGCGCTAGGCATAAACAGCGTCATAGACTCGATAAAGAACGACACTGCAAAGCTTCTTGTCGTGGCCTCGAAGAACAAGGGCGACAACGTCCAGGACATAGAGCACATGGCAAAGATATCCAATATCAAAGTGGTAATGTTTGAAGGCACATCGATGGAGCTTGGCGCGGTCTGCGGCAAGCCGTTCTCCGTTTCTGCCGTCTCGATAATAGAGCAGGGCAACTCGAAGATACTAGAAGACAACAAGTGATTTTATACCGAATGGAGAATTTGCCGCTAGAAAATTGCTGAAACAGAGAAAACACCAGAGGCTGCTGAAGAAGTGGCTGAGGAGGAAGATGTTCAAGCTGAAGGACAAGTACGACCCGATGGGAACGGTACCGAGGGCGAAGGCTCTGGTGCTTCAGAAGATCGCGACAGGACAGAAGCAGCCGCACTCCGGACAGATAAAGGGAGTCAGGATACAGCTCGTTAAGAACGGCAAGACTGTCAGCGCTTATGTTCCAGGAGACGGATCCATAGGGTTCATCGACGAGCACGACGAGGTGACCATCGAGGGCATGGGAGGCTCGCAAAGAGGGCAGATGGGCTGCATACCGGGATGGAAGTACAAGGTCATAGAAGTCAACGGCGTGAACCTCAAGATGGTAAGGTCAGGCAGAAAAGAGAAACCAAAGAGATGATATGGCTGAAGATAACGCTATTGGTGTTCCAGAGAACAAGGCCAGCGAGAAGCAGGCTGCAGCGAAGGTAGAAGCGCAGCAGGCAACTCCAAAGCCGGTCAAGAGGATAAGGGCTCCGAAGGCTGCGCCTGAAAAGGCAGCCTACACCGCAGCACCGACGAACAAGCCACTTCTGTTCAACAAGTTCAGCTTCGACGTCGAGGTCGCTGACCTCAGTCTGAGGAACCAGATAAACCTTAAGGCGATCGCTTATCCGGTCAGCCACGGAAGATTGAGCCAGAAGAGCTTCGCCAAGGCGAGCATCAACATCATAGAGAGGCTGGAGAATTCGCTGATGAGAGGAGGCACAGGAGGGAAGGTCGGCGGCCACGTGATAAGAACAGAAGGGAGATTGCAGGGCAGGAAGATGAAGGTCACGAAGATAATAGAGAACGCTTTCGACATCATTTCAAAGCAGAACGGGAAGAACCCGATACAGGTCCTTGTACGGGCGCTTGAGAACAGCGCGCCGATAGAGGACACGACGAGAGTCGTCTACGGGGGCATAACCTCGAACGTCGCGGTCGACATAAGCGCCAGCAGGAGGCTCGACATAGCGCTCAGGAACGTGGCGATGGCGACCATAATAAACGCATTCAAGAACAAGAGAACGCTAGCACAGGCTCTGGCGAACGAGATGATCCTTGCGTCGAACATGGACATCAACAGCTATGCGATAAAGAGGAAGAACGAGATTGAGCGCATGGCAAGGAGTGCCAAATAGCTGATCCTATGGTAAGGAAAGAGTATGTAGTAGAGGAAATAACAAAGCTGATGAGCGACCCGTCAAGCATACGCAACATCGCAATCATAGCGCACGTCCACCACGGAAAGACGACGCTCACGGATTCGCTTCTTGCAAGAGCCGGATTGATATCGAAGAAGTCTGCAGGAGACGTGCTCTACACGAACTACGAGGCAATTGAGAAGGACAGGAGGATGACGATAAAATCCGCGAACATATCGCTTGGATTCACTTACAAGAGCAAGGATTATATTATAAACTTGATCGACACGCCAGGCCACGTCGACTTCGGCGGGCACGTCACAAGGTCCATGAGGGCGGTCGACGGAGCCGTGCTGGTCGTCGACCCGGTAGAAGGGGTTATGCCGCAGACAGAGACGGTGTTGAGGCAGTCGCTCAAGGAAAAGGCAAAACCGGTCCTTTTCGTAAACAAGACCGACAGGCTGATCAACGAATTGCGATTGACTCCTGAACAGACTTTTGAACGTCTTTTGAATCTGATCAACGACGTGAACAAGCTGATAGAGCAGTACGCCCCTGCCGAGTACGCCGAGGCGTGGAAGGTCAGCGTAGAAGGAGGCAGCGTATGCTTTGGATCCGCTTACGACAAGTGGGCGATATCGAAGTACATCATGGAGAAGAACAAGGTCAACTTCAAGCATGTCTTCGACCTCATGGCGAAGGGCGAGGCAGGCCTCGCGGAGCTGCAGGAGATAGCACCGATAGACGATGCTGCCCTGTCGATGATAATAGACCATCTGCCGACGCCAACCGTCGCGCAGGCTTACAGAATACCCCAGATATGGCACGGCGATCTGACCAGCGCTGAAGGAAAGGCGATGATGGCAGTCGACATGAAGGCGCCGGCGAACATAGTCGTGTTCAGCATAATGTACGACCCGCATGCGGGCGAGGTCGCCGTCGGAAGGGTTTTCTCGGGGATAGTCAAGAAAGGAACCGAGCTCCACATATCAGGAAGGTCGGCGACCCAGAAGATACAGCAGGTAGGCATATACATGGGTCAGGACCGGGTTCTTGTCGAGGAGATACCGGCAGGCAACATAGCAGCGCTTATAGGCATAAAGGATGTTTCGGTCGGAGACACGTTGGGCGAAGAGGTGATAGAGCCGTTCGAACAGATAACCCACTACTCTAAGCCGGTCGTCACGAAGGCGATAGAAGCCAAGGATTCAAGAGACACTTCGAAGCTCATCGAGGCGCTCAGAGTGCTTTCAAAGCAGGATCCGACGATAAAGGTCGAGATCAACCAAGAAACGGGAGAACATCTGGTCAGCGGCATGGGAGAACTGCATCTTGAGGTCATAGAGACGAAGCTCAGGGACGAGTTCGAGGTGCCGATAACAACCAGCGAGCCCATCGTCGTTTATCATGAGACCATAGAATCGCCTGCAGGCCCGATAGAGGGCAAGACGCCGAACAGGCACTCGAAGTTCTACATCACGGTAGAGCCGATGCCGGAATCGGTGCAGAAGGCGCTAGATCTTGGCCAGATAAGGGAAGGAAAGCCGAAAGGCCAGGTGGCGATAGAGGCGATGATAGCTGCAGGGCTGGAAAGGGCGAAGGCAAAGGAGGTCATGGACATATCGAACAACTGCATGCTCATCGACACGACAAAAGGAGTACAGTACATGAACGAGGTCATGGAACTTTTGATAGACGGTTTCGAAGAGGCGGTGAAGGACGGACCGCTTGCGAGGGAAAAATGCTCTGGGATCATGGTGAGCGTCGAAGACGCAGTCATCCATGAAGATCCGGTGCACAGGGGCCCTGCACAGATAATACCCGCGATGAGAAGGGGCATATACGCAGCGATGCTCACTGCCGGAGTCTATCTGATGGAACCAAAGCAGACATTCACAGTCAACATACCCCAGGATTACATGTCCGAGGTGATAACGCTTCTGCAGAGCAAGAGAGGCCAGGTCGTGAACATCTCGACCGACAGGGCCCAGGCATCGATAGTGGCGAAGATGCCGGTCTCGGAGGTCATAAAAGGCTTCTCGAACGAGCTCAGGGGCTCGACACAGGGCAGGGCAATCTGGTACTACGAGTTCGCAGGCTACGAGAAACTGCCGAGGGAACTGCAGGAGAAGATCGTCAGGGAAATAAGGAAGAGGAAGGGCCAGCCGGAAGAGCCGCCCAAGCCGGAGATGTTCCTTGAGTAGACGATATTTTTCCTTGCGCTAAAAAAGCACAAGGTTTAAATATTCAAGGTATGAGTGCACCTGC
>CAIOIN010000070.1 GCA_903858385.1 uncultured Microcaldota archaeon
CCCCTTCTTGCGGTCGCTACGCCGTACTTCAGGAACCCAATCTGCGAGGTAATGTGGGAGTCGCTGCCTATCGAGAATATGAGCTTGTATTGCGAAGCCTTCATTACGTTCGTGTCGTTGAGGTCCAGCCTGAGGGGTTGCGAATTTATCTCAAGAGCCACGTTGTTGCGTTCCGCGGCCTCGAAGACCTTTTCCATGTTGAGCGGATAGGCTTCGCGTATTCCAATCTCCCTGCCGGTTGGATGGGCTAGCGCTTTTATGAGCCCGGAATCCATTGCCTTTGTTATCCTTGAGGTCATCTCCTCTTCGGTCATGTTGAATGATGAGTGCACGGCACCTAGAGCGTAATCCATTCCCTTTAATGTTTCTGCACTGAGGTCCAGTGAACCGTCTTTCAGTATGTCGACTTCCGCTCCTTTCAGTATCCTGAGCTTGCCGTCCAATGAATCGTTCAGCTTGTCTACTCTCTTGAAGAACTCGGCGAACTTCTTATCATCCATCCCGTTCACAATCCGTAGGCTTTTCGTGTGGTTCGTGCTTGCGAAGTATTCGAGCTTCGCTTCTATTGCAGCCTGCGCCATCTCTTCTATCGTGCTTGCTGCGTCTGTGGATTCGTTTGAATGCAGGTGCATGTCGCCCTTTATGTCGCCCATTTCGACAAGCTCGGGTATTCTGTGCTCCTGCGCCAGCTTCACTTCTCCTCTGGATTCCCGCATCTCAGGCGGCATGTACTGCATGCCCAACTTTCCGTATATCTCTTCTTCGTTCTTCGTAGGGATTATCTTGTTCTTCTTGTCAAACAGACCGTATTCGTTCAGTTTGTAACCCTTGCTTATCGCTATTTTCCTCACTTGTATGTTGTGATCCTTGTTTCCGGTGAAATATTGCAGCGCCGCACCGAAGCTTTCCGGGGCTATTACGCGCAGGTCGCAGCTGATGCCCATCTTCAGCCATACGGTCGCTTTTGTAGGGCCCTTCACCACTATATTCGAAACTTCTGGGAGCTTGGTGAAGAGGTCTATCACCTCGTCGCCCTGGTCGGACAGCGCAAGTATGTCGAGATCCCCAACCGTTTCCCTCATTCTTCTTGCAGAGCCCGCGATCACCACCCTTTCAACTAGCTTGCTCTTCTTCAATTGCGATACTATCTCTTCGGCCATGGGCAGCGCATCGCCGAGTAGGAGCCTTCCCTTGCTGGCCTCGAGAAGGGTTATGCCTTTGCCCATTGCCTCTTCGCTCCTGGCCCCGAAGCCTTCGAGCTTCGCTATCCTGTGCTGGTCTATTGCCTTCTTCAGCGTTGAGATGTCCTTTACCTTGAGTTCCTTGTACAGCTTTGCTGCCTTCTTCGCGCCTACGCCGGCTATGCTCGTGAGCTGCTTGATGTCTATCGGGTATTTTTTCTTCAGCTCGTCGTACTTCTTTATCTTGCCTGTCTTGATGTACTCTTCAATTTTCGCAGCAAGGCCCTTCCCTATTCCGGGGAGCTCCATTAGCGCGTCTAGGCCGCCTTCCTTGTAGATGTCTTCTATCGCCTCCTGCAACGTGCCTATTGTCAGGGCAGCCTTCTGGTAGGCCCTTATCTCGAACTTCGTGTTTGGAGACTCATCGATGCTGAGCATTGCAGCTATCTCGTTGAACATGTCCGCTATCTCCTTGTTCTCCATACACAAACACGCTCTCGTTGCAGTTTTATATCAATGGGAGATATTTTATCGCTTTGCTGCGATAACTAATCGGGTGGGAAAATGGCGGCTGGAGGGGATGAAAATGAGGTGGAAAGGCTGGGGAAGCTAAACCAGCTTTATCTCGCGATCATATCCCGGTACAAGGATTACATACAGGAAAAGGAAGGACTGTCTGTCGCTGAACTGCCCACGCTCGTGACGCCGAAAGACGAGGCTGTCGTAAAAAAAGCCGCAGAGATAAAGGGCGGTTTTGACGGTTACACTTATGAGAGGGACTTCTACCATGCTGCCACGGCCGCATTCTCATTCGTGAAGACGGGCATAGAGGATGCCGTCCTGCCCCTGGAGTTCTGGCTATCGCCAAAAGACACTCTGACATACGCCATGGGCGACATGATAGACAAGAACATACTGATGTGCAGCATGCTCATAGCGTTAGGGAATCCCTCGGCCAAGGTGTTTGTCAAGATGAAGGATGAAAACTTCGGCGCGTTCGTCTATTGCACATTCAACGACAAGATCTACAAATTTGACATGGGCAACGGTGCAAAGGAGTTCGAGAGCAAGGAAACGCTGATAGCCTCGTTGGGCATAGACGATGACACAACCGCTTATGAGTTCAACAACCAGGCGTACCTGGACATATCATGACTTGAAGTCACAGCCACTTGTCCATGCCCTTCTGCCGCGACTGGTTCTTGAATCCTGCGAGCTTTTCCACTGATTTTTCTATTCTTTCGTTCGAGAAATCATGCTCCTTGCACATGAATTCAAGTATGCCATTCCTGTCGTAAGACGCGTCGAACATGGAAGCCAGCTGCACACTGTCGACCTTGCTCACCTCGGGGTGCAGGAAAAGATTCTCAACCTCTTTTATGTTGGTCTCGAACCCCATCTTGAACTTCGCCTCGACCTGCTTCTCCACCTCTTCTATGCTCTTTGACGAGCTGGCTATCTTGAGCGCCGTTTTCGGGCCGACTCCCTTGATGCCCATGTTGAAATCCGTGCCAAGGAGTATCCCGAGCCATATTAATTGTTGTTGGTTTAGCCCTAGTGACTTTAGCGTATCTCCGAAGCTCATTATCTCGGGCTCCACGTTTACATACACGTTCTTGCCCGGAAGCTTGCGCCTGCCGCTGAAGGTCAGGTTCCTCACCACGTAGGTCGAGCCGAACAGCATGGTGTCATAGTCCTGGCTGGCCGCGGCGTAGACCAATCCGTCCTTGCACATGCAGCTGGCCTGCGCCTCTCCTTCGCTCGGCGCGTTTATGTACGGTATTCCCATGAGCTCGAGGAGCTTCTTCGAGCTTGCCACTATGTTCTTGTCGACCCTGGTGCTCGCCTGGGCATGGGATTTCGCGGCCTCGTTGTCGCCAATCTTCTTCGCCTCCTGCCATGCATCGAAGGCTTCTTTCCTGCGCTGCATCCTGGCCTCTATGGTCCTCTGCTTCAGCATCGAGGGTATGCCGTCAAAAACGTAGATGGGCTTGATCCCGTAGCCCATTATCTCCACGGTCCTGTAGAGTATGCCGGACAGGTGGCTGGTCACGTTGCCATGGGTGTCCATCAGCGGCGTGCCGTCAGGCTGCCTTATTATCGAAAGGAACTGGTAGAGGACGTTGTACGCGTCGATCGCTATCGACTTTCCGTTAAGCTCGGCCAGGTCCAGCTTCCTTTTGGAGACCAGCTTGCTCAGGTCTACTGACATTCGATCCTACTTTGAACTTATAAAGTCTCCCAGCGTGATGCCGCTCTTTCTCGATGCTGCGGATGAACCGGTATCGGCATCGGCAGCAACGTCGATGAGCTTTATTCCTAGCGCCTTCTCGAGCTTCTTGGTCAGTTTTATAGTGGGCAATGTACTCTGTTGCTCCACTCTTGAAAGAAGAGTTTCCTTCTCGTTCAGCAGCTCGGCCAGCACTTTCATGGGCAGGTCCATGCGGTCCCTTGCCGCGCGTATCATCTTGCCGTAGTCTTCCACAAGCGGCAGATCCTCCTCGCGCTTTGGTCTTGTCGATTTTTTGCCCGTATCGAGTTTGTAGCCTGGATTGGATAGCACTCTCTTCCCTTGCGCACACTTCGCGCACACCCTCAGCTCGACGTCTTCCACATTGACGACATACGCACTTTTGGTCTGGGACCCACAGAGCTCACATTCCTCCATGATACCACAATGATGGTTGGTCAAGCAAAGCTAAAATACTTTCACGAATTTTATGACCCTGGTTCCAGCTCTGCCCCGCACGTTATTTATACTGCAACTTTAGAATTATTAGGGGCGGTTATGAAGAAGTTTGATAGTCGCGTGGGTGTTGCAGGGGTATTCCTTGCGACCATCGGGGTGCTGACCCTTCTTTACTTTGCTGATTCCTTATCCATTTACCTGCGCGTGGCGCTCGCTTTCACGGTGCTGGTGGTTTCGGGGCTGGCAATCCAAAGGGTCATGGGGCTTGATGGCGGCTACGGGTTGTACATGATAGGCAGCAGGAAAGGCTTGAAGACCATAGACGCCGTGTCGAAGAACCATAGGAAGTTTTGGGACGCGATGGCGATCTGGGGGCTGACGATCGGCTTCGGGTTGCTTACTTATCCATTATTGAAAGGCAGGATAGACAAGCGCGTGTTCGCGCTGGGAATTCTGTCAACGATATTCATAGCCATTTTCGTGCAGCCGTACCTCTCGGTTGCTTTCCAGTTCATAAACATGCCGAAGCTGCAGACTGCGGTCTCCAACCAGGCTTCGTCCCTGCAGCCGGAAGCCAGTCTTATCTCGTACGCGCTGTTGGCGCTGACCGTCGTCTTCGGCTTCTCCGGCTATATTTTCGTGTCCGTACTGGCGAACGCCGCTTCGATACTCATAGGCATTGCGCAGTTCCTGATAAGCTTTTCTTCTGGAGTTACGAACACTTCGACGCTGAGCAGCCAGATCCCGGGCATAGCCCCGATAATACCGGGGTGGAACATACCGCTGGTGGCCGGGATAGCATCGTTGGCGATACTTCTGATAATACACGAATTTTCGCATGGGGTGCTGTCGCGGATGGCGAAGGTGAAGCTGAAATCGATAGGATTGCTCCTGTTCGGCATAATACCCATCGGAGGCTACGTCGAGCCGGATGAAAGGATGGTGAAAAGGCTTGACAGCCAGAAACAGACCAGGATATTCTCTGCGGGCATAGCCGCAAACTTCATGGCAACGATATTCTTCTTCGTGCTCCTGTTCCTTGTCTTGAACTACATTGCGCCGCATGCGTACCCTTATGGCGTGGTCGTAACGGGCACGACCCCGGGATACCCCGCAAACGGCGTGCTTAAAGTCGGAATGCAGATCCTGCAATGGAAGGGCATTGCCATCAATAACATAAGCGACCTAG
This sequence comes from uncultured Microcaldota archaeon, assembly GCA_903858385.1. Classification (GTDB taxonomy): domain Archaea; phylum Micrarchaeota; class Micrarchaeia; order Micrarchaeales; family Micrarchaeaceae; genus CAIOIN01. The sequence continues at coordinate 5,060 of CAIOIN010000070.1, forward strand.
TGGGCGCGGGCATACAGAGCAAGCCCGGCAGCGCGGTGTCGGTCGTGACCGATTCCGGTGCTTTCGTGTTCAACGCAGTTCCGCAGGCAGGTAATTCCTCGAGAGGCGTCATCGGCGTGGAACTGGGCTACCAGCCCATGATAAAGACGCCCTATGCAAAGGCGGTGTATTTCATTTACACGCTTCTTGCGCTGTCGATGCTCCTGAACTTCCTCGTGGCGGTCGTGAACCTGCTGCCCATACCCGGATTCGACGGATGGCGCATATACCAGGCGAACATCAAGAGCAAGAAGTTCATCCTGTTCCTCGCCGCTGTCGTAGTCGCAGGTATCGTGATAAACGCGCTGCCGTGGCTGTTCTACGTCTGATTTCAGAGGCCGCGCAGTTTTGATACCTCTCCAAAGTCGATGGTCGAGCCGTAACCTACGGCTATCGCATGCATGCGGTCTATGTTCGTGCGCTTGAATATCGGGGAGAGCAGCTGTTGTTTATTTCTGGTGTTCACATCGGTGCCCGTCGAGAAATAGCCCATGGCTGGAAGGACGAGCAATGGGAGTTTCTTGTATTCCCCATAAAGGAAGCATCTGAGCTTTTCCCTTTTGCCGACCCTGTTGGTTATGCTTATTGCGGGGTGCTCCTGGCCCATCACGAGCATAGTCGGCCTATTTGACGGAATTTCCGGCAGCTCGTCGCCGTGGAAGAACAGGTAATTGCCGATGTCCGCTTCTTTCCCGCAAACAAGAAGCTTGAACGGCTCGCTGTAGCGCTCCACGAAGTTGTCATGGTTCCCTTTTATCAGGACCGGCGCAACCTTCTTCTGTTTCAGGAATGCCATGAGGTCGTGAAGTTCGTTGAACTCGTCGGTTTCGATGTCCGAGAAATCATGCTTCAGATCACCGACTATTATCAAGCGGTTTGCACCCGTGGTTGATATCGCAGCGCTCAGGCTCTCGATTATCTTGCTGAGATTGACCTTCGGCACGAAGACGCCGCTCTTTGTCATGGCGCCTTCATAGCCGAGATGGAAATCCGAGGCGACTATCGAGTTCAGGCTCTTGATGAACGCGATCCGCATGCCTTCGAGGAGCTCCACGTCGTTTGTTAGCATCATGCAATTACTTTTCCCCTATCCGCTCCATCACCATCCTGTGCAGCGACTGGAGGTGCTTGTGCCGTTCCCTCATCATTATGACGTCGGCGCTGCCGAACGTCAGCATGTTGTGCGAGAACGGCGACGGGCTTTGGGTCTTTATTATCTTGAATTTTATCGCGCCCGAGGTTAGCCCCGAGAGTATCGCCTCGGCTCTTGGAAGGTCCATCGTCTCGTTTAGGATTTCACGATAGGTCTCCTTTATCACAGGGAAGTTTATGTCCACGTCTTCAGCCGCCTTGAGCAGCATCTGCGCGCTCACCTGCTGCCTGCCTACGGGTATCTTGTAGCCCTTGTAGTTGCGGAGTATCATGAAGCTCCTCGCCGCGACCTGCCTGAATTTCCTTTTCATGAGCTCGGTCTTTCTTATGTTTTTCTTCAGCATCTCTGAAAGACCGATTGTGGTTATGTCCGAGACCATGTCTTTTATCGTCCGTTCTGATATGCTGATATCTTCCTCGCTCGTAAGGACGAAGCCGTTGTCGTTCACCATTATGCCTATGTCGTTGTCGGTGATCTCTGCCAGTTCTACCGCCAAAACTCTCGATAGGGCATCATTGATGCGCCTGCCGAACAGGGAATGGAAGACGACAAAATTCAGCTCGGATGACGGCTCGGAGGTGACCTCTATCAGCATCAGCTTGTTTGTCGGGACCTCCTTCGCGAATAGCAGCTGCTCCATGAAATAGCCGAACAGTGCCTTCTTCGAGTTCTCGTCTACGGGCAGGGTGCTGAGATATTCGTCCACCTCCTTCGGCATCTTGCCCGTGTTCGATAGCAGCTTCAGCTTATTGCTCTTTATGTATTTTTTGAGCATTCCCGAGAACGTTTCCCTGAATTCGCCTATCTGCTCCGCGAGCTCGAAGCTGAGCGGCAGTTGTTCTGAAAACCATGGCGGTATTGTCGGTGTGCTGCTCTTCGCATCGGTCACGTAGCACGTCATGCCTCTCGAGTGCTCGAACTGGTACAGCTTGCCTCCCAAGGCGAAGATGTCGCCCTGCTTCAGCTTTGTCAGAAACTCCTCTTCTATGTTTCCGATCCATTTTTTCCCAGGCCCATAGACGTTTATCGCAACCTCGTCGGGTATCGTGCCGAGATTGAGCATGTAGATGACCTTCGCGAGCATGCCCCGCTTGCCGAACGCCTGTTCTTTTTCGTCATACCATATCTTGCCGTACACCCTTCGGCTCTCGAGGCTCACGTAGTTGCCCGCAAGATAGTTGATCAGGCTCATGAAATCGCTCTTCTCGAGGTCGTGATAGGCGTAGACGCTCCTCACAAGGGCGTATGCCTCGTCGATGTTCCACTTCTTCGTCAGCGACATGCCTATTATGTGCTGTGCCAGAACGTCGAGCGCGTTCTTCGGCACGACGAACGAGTCTAGGTGCTTCTTGAGCACCGAATCCATCATTATCGCGCATTCTACGAGGTCGTCGCGATTGAGGACTATTATCTCCCCCTTTGCGATGGATTTGAACGAGTGGCCCGACCTGCCTATGCGCTGTATCGCCCTGGTCACGCTCTTCGGGGAGCCGAGCTGTATCACGTTCTCTATGGCTCCGATATCTACGCCGAGCTCAAGGCTTGTTGATGAGACTGCGCACTTGAGCTTGCCCTTCTTCAGCATCTCCTCTACATCCAGCCTGGATTCCCTTGACAAGGAACCATGGTGCGCGGCGACGTCCTCATCCCCGTATTGGAATCTGCGCTTCAGGTTGAAGACTACGCGTTCGGTGCCGCTCCTGGTGTTGGTGAATATCAACGTCGATTTTGACTTGGTTATTATCTCGTTTATCAGCTTGTAGGTCTCGTCCTCCACGATGTCGTCCGAGGTGTAGACCATGTCTGCCACCGGGCTTATGGTCTTTATCTCGAGACGCTTGCTCCACGATGCGTCGACAATGGTGCAGTCGGCTTCCTTGCCATCCTTGTAGCCAACGAGGAACCGCGCGGCTTCATCAAGGGGGTAGAGCGTCGCCCCTAGGCCGATCTTCGTTATCTCATGGCCCGCTATCTCCTGCAATCGCATGACAGACAGCGACAGATGGACGCCGCGCTTGTTGTTCGCCAGTTCGTGTATCTCGTCTATTATGAAGTATTCCACGCCCTTGAGGTTCTCCACGAACTTCTCGGAATTTATCATTATCGCAAGGCTCTCTGGCGTAGTGACAAGGATGTTCGGCGGCTTTAGCAACTGCTTGCGCCGCTCCTGTTGCGTGGTATCCCCGGTCCTTACCCCGATCGTTACCTGCTTTATGTTGCTCTTCAGCATGTCGAGCCCTTTTTCCTTCGTTATCATCTGGTATATCTCATCTAAAGGTGTCATGAGATTCCTGTGAACGTCGTTGTTCAACGCCCTCAACGGAGAGACATAGATGCAGTAGACCTTGTCTTCGAGCCTTCCGCTAAGGCTGTAGTCGAAGAGCTTGCTGATTATTGACAAGAACCCTGACAGGGTCTTGCCGCTGCCGGTGGGCGCGGTGACTAGGGTGTTGACCTTGTCCGTTATCAATTTGAAGGTGTACTGCTGCGGCGGCGTCAGCTCGGCGAACCTGCCGGCGAACCACTTCCTGACAAAGACGTTTAGCGAGGACAGGCTCTCTTCGTCGCTGAACGGCTTTTCAATGTGTGTCATCATGCAGCATCAACTGCGCAAAGCGTAGACTTCTGAGTAGGGCGGTAAGCCCTGACTGCTAAAAAATAGAAAAGAGCTTTCGGGAAAGCCTTCTTTCATTTGTAGATCGACACGTACTTCGTGCCGGTGTCGTCCGTTATGTGTATGCATTCCCCCTCGCACTGTATCAGGCATGCCTGACAGAGTATGCAAGATGGACCGTTCACGGCAACGGAAAGGCCGCCGCTCGTTCCGTCGTTGTCCTTTGCGAAGTGTTTGTGGCCGTCCTGGACCTTTGACCACTTGGCAAAGTCGGCCGGGTCGATCTTGCCGGCCCACTGCGCTTCGGCAGGCGCGGAATCGCCGTTCGCGCCTTCAGCGTTGGGATTGTCAGGTGTGCCACGGCCTTTCATCTCGTAAACAGCCACAGGGCAGACATCCTTGCAGTGCTGGCAGCCCGTGCATCTTGGTTTGTTGACGTAGACGTCCATGAGTACACCTTCTTGAATCTGATTCCCGGGGATTGCGGCCTAGGCCGGCAATCCACAGGCGCAATTTAGGAGATTAGCCTCCGAACAGGCTTGCAAGACCGCTTGCAGCCTCAGCTTCGGACTTCTGCTCCTCCTTCGGCTCCTTGGCCTTCTTGCCCTCGCCCTCCTTCGCTGCAGGTGCAGCGGCGGCTGGCGCAGCGACGGACATGGTCTGCGCACTCTTTATGACGTCCTTTATGTTGACGCCCTTCAGGGATGCAGCAACGGCCTTTGCCTGTGCCTCGTTCGGGCTCAGTCCGGCAGCCTTTACAACCTCAAGAATGTTCTTCTCGTTTACCTCCTTTCCAGCAGCGTCAAGGAGCAATGCTGCATATACATATTCCATATTCACACCTTCATTATCATTATTTTTTGTCGGTCAAGGAATTTAATGCTGCCGCTTGATTGGCAGCCCTCGACACAAGTCCCTCTATTATTCCCGCATCTGGCAGCTTTGCCTCGATGCCGAGATGGTAGGCGATCCTGTACGCCTTTGTTATCATGGTCTTTATCGTGTAGGCGTTGACTATGCCCACTTCCATGCTCAGCGCCATTGCGGAGTTGAATGCCAGCGCGATGTCTGCGGTAGTCTTCTTCGCGTCTATGCCCAGCACAGCCCTGTTGAATATGATGGAATCTGAAAGCATGAGCGACGGTTCAAGCGTAGCGCTGAAGGGGTTTATGTCAAGAGTGTGCAGCGCCTTCGCGACCGAAGCCGTTATGACCTCGCCCTTCTTCGTTATGACCTTGTCCTTCGATATCACGACCTTTCCTTTCTGTATTTGGACGTCTATGCCCGCTGTTTTCAGGTCTGTGACGGCCTGACCCGGCATTATGCTCGTCTCCCCGGCAGCGACAGACACGTCGTCCGGAGCAATCTGGTTGGGCTTCGCGGCGAGCTTTATCTTTCCCGCCTTGAACTTTCCGTACAGTTCGAACGGGTTGTCATTGCTGAGTATTATGGCAGAGGTGGCTTCGAGTTTGTCCGCTATGCTCTTTGTCTTCTCGCTGCCTTCCAATATCTTCTTGAGCAGCGTCTTCCTTCCGAGCAGGAACATTACATCTTTCTTCATGTTGTTCTTCGTGGACTGCAATAGCCTGTCCGGTATTCCCGAAAGAGGGATTATGCCGACGACGCTGTACTTGGCTACTGTCTTCTTGCCGTCCTCGACGAATTTCCTTTTTTCATTCTTTGTAAGCATGATATCACACCAACTTGAGCGGCTTGCCCATGGTAAACTTCACGTACACCGACTTCATGTGCTCCTTGCCGACCTTCTTCAGGACCGAAGCTAGAACTTCGTCGATGTTCGCAGCCAGCTCTTCCGGCTTCATCTTCTCCGTACCGACCATGCAATGCACTGTCGGCAGGTACTTGCCCTTGCTCCTTATGTAAATCGATTTAGTGGCATTGCTTATCATGTTGCTTATGTCCCCGACCATGGGCCTCGGCATCTTGTTCCTAGGACCTAGGAACTGACCGAATGTCCTTGCTAGAACGGGCATGAGGCTCGGCTGCGCGAATAGTTCGTATTCAAGAAGCTCCCTGAGCTTCATCTTGTCGCTTGAGACTGTGGCAATCTGGCTGCTTGGGACGACCTTTGCCCCCAGCTGCGCGGCCTTCTCGGACATCTTGACGTCATCGGCGAAGACCATCGTCTTGCTCTCCTTGCCCTTTCCGTTCGGCAGACGAACCTCCATGTTGAGTTTGTTGTCCTGCTTGCTGAAGTCCATTCCGGTGAAGTTTATCGCAAGCTCCACGCTCTGGTTGAACTTTCTCTTGCCCCGGTTCTCTTCGACGAAAGCGCCGAATTTGGTTAACTGATCTTTATCCATGAAATCCCTCCTGCAACTTGCAGTGCCTGCGGGAAAAGCAGTGTAGTTATTATGGCGCAAGGGTTTAAGAACCTTGCGCAGCTCAAGTACGTCCCTTGCCAAATAGGGGAAGTGTTTGGCGATTGACGGAGGTTACATACGCGTATAAATATTATGGGCGATAGAGACAAATGCATGGGAATTCGGTCTGATAAGGCTCTACCTACGCAGAAAGCAACAGAGCCCATTGCAACAGATGAGAACGCTTCGAAGGTCAGCGCGAGCAAGAACGGGATGAATTTCCTTAGAAGTGCGGGCAGTTTCGCCAAAAGGACGTTCACCAACCCCAAAGTGCAGATCTACGGGGCGGCTGGCATCGCCGCGGCGAGCTGTGCATGCGCAGTTTTACTCAGGGAGCCGAACATTTCAGGCACGATAGCGGGCATAGGTACTGGAGTGGAGGGCCTGCCGCAGGCAATACAGTCATTCAGGACCCGGTCTACCAAAGACATATCGCTGTTGTTCTTGACCCTGAACGAATCGACAGTGGCCGGATTCACAGCATACGGTTTTATGCTTCATTCGATGCCCCTGATAATTTCTGACGCCTTCTGCTTTGCTTTTAACACCGTGCCGCTGACGATAAAGGTGGGCGAGGTGATAAGCAGCATCAGGGAGAGAAATGTTGCTAAGAAGAACGCAGAGACAAGCACTAAGGAGGACGGTTGTAAGACGAACGTTTTCGAAGCGTGTAAGAAATTCATGAGAGGCACAAAGGACAAACTTTCCAACCCTGTTGTGAGTCTCTCTATTGCGGCTGCACCCATTGCAATTGCAGGCGGAACGATGGCGAGCTCCCTTGCGACAGGGAATCCGAACATTGTTGGAAGCTACACCGCCATAGTGTGCGGTAGCATATGCGCACCGCAGGCATGGCAATCGTTTAAGACGCGTTCCGTGAAGGATCTGTCGTTGGAATCAATGCTTGTGTGCATGGCTGCCGAATTCAATTGGATAACATACGGAATAATGATAAAGGCTCCGGCAGTGATAGCGGGCGATGGTGGAGTGGCGCTCTTCGGCGCGGTGCCGCTTGTGATAAAGATAGCGGAGGTTATGGGAAAGAAGAATACCTAGAAGGCAGATACTGAAAGCTGATTTTGCATCTTCATGGCTAGGAAGCATGTGCGGACCTGGCGGGATTTCCATAAACGTTTGGTTTGATTAAACTTTTCCAAAAGTTTACTTTGAACCCGCAACCACTTGGTCCGAAGCCAAGAGCGCTATCCAAGTTGCGCCACAGGTCCGATTAGCTATGCAAGAGAAGGAATAAAACGATTTAGAATCAGAAGCTCGTCAGCCTTGTCTGCTTTATCCTGTCCATCGTGCGCCAGTACTTCCTCGTGTTCTCGATATCTGACCCGGACTAAAATAGCAGCCTCTTTAGCACGCGTCGGCACATATTGTCTGGATATTTATATAATCCAAATGTTCATTGTTGAAGGCCTTTATCCCATAATTATCTATAAGACGCATAGCCGCCTCGATTTTAATTCACCTTGGGTCTTGTATGTTTTCGCCCCCGCACTGGTCGGGTTTTTTGTGTGGCTATGTATGTTGATCTCAAAACTGTTTATCAGAAAGAATGATCTATTGAGCAGGCTGTTATTGGGGGGCAGGGTTTAAAAAATCCGACCGCAGCTGGTTGATAATTACATCTATGGGATGGGTTTTATTCAGGGTGTAAAAATGCAGGCCGCAAGCGCCTTCTTTGAGGAGCTCGCGGCTTTGTTTTAGACAAAAATCAATTCCCGCCG
>CAIOIN010000071.1 GCA_903858385.1 uncultured Microcaldota archaeon
AGGCATCTGGCAAGGCATCACAGGCCTTCCTCGCTGAGCGTTAGCGCGATAATAAAGAGCTTCAAGATCGGCGACAAGGTGGCGATAGTGCCCAAGGGCAACACGAGGAACATACCGCATCCGAGGTACAAGGGCAAGATCGGGAAGATAATCGAGAAGAGAGGAGCCGCTTATGTCGTACAGATCAACGTCTTCAACACAACGAAGAAGCTGATAGTGCCTTCGGTGCACTTGGACAGGGCCAGGTAAGCTCATGATGAGCTTCCCGAAAAGGATGCTGATTGTCGCTTCAATAGTCTTAATCCTTACAAATCTGGTAGTGTTTTATCTGCATGGACACCTATCGTTGAGCCTTGTTCTTCTGGTGAGCATCATCGAGATAGTGCCGATAGCGATAAGCTTCTTGTACTGGATGCCGAAGTACAAGCTCAAATGGTAGAATCAGCTTTTCCTGGATATTATGGGTTAGAGGCGCGGCCTGTAGGGCTTCGTGAGCATGTAGAACCGTTCATTGCCCTCCAATTCGGATAGGACTCTTTCCGACACGAGCTTTGCCGGATCCTGCAGAAGCGCTACCCTTGCTTCGATGTCCGCGAAATTCTCGAATTTCTTCTCGTTCCTCGCCTTTATTATCGCCTCCAAATGCTTCTTCCCGACCCCAGGCAGCAGTTCCAATGAGTGCTGCCTTATGTTCAATGGGCCGGCATTGTTGAACATGTCCACGAACCGCTTCTCGTTCGATCGGACTATTTTCATGACAAGGTTCGGAAGCTCGTTCCTGGATGTCTGGGTCAGCTCGTTGAAGCTTATCCTCGTCTTTATGAGCAGTATCTTGTCGCGCTCGTTCTTGCCTATGTAGACGCGTTCTCCGAGCACCAGTGCGGCATTGGGCTTCGGCGTGGCCTCCAGAAGGGTGAACCATTCCTCGCCGAGGAGCTGGCTTATGGGCTCCGGCCGGTTAGAAAAAGACTTGCCGCTGAGCATGAAGTCAAGTACATATGCGTACTCCTCTCTTTTCTCTTCTCCTTCCATTCGCACACTTCGATATGTCCATCCGCATTAGAGCACTAACCCTTTTCTCTTGTTATTGCCAAAATTTTCTGCACGTCCTCATCGCTGAATGTCTTCTTTTCCAGCATCAATATCTGCTTCAGCAGCATGGCGTTCCTCGGCTGTATCTCGAGTATCTTGAAGACACTCTTCGTGTTCAGCATGTCCAAAGCCTCGAGAGCCTTCTTCATCTTCTCAGTGTGCGCCTTTGTCTGCGCGAACTTCTGCGAATGCTCCAGCGCTATCTGCTGCTCGTAGGTGAGATCGCCGTCCTTCTTCCTCTCTTCGAGGATTTCTATGACTGTGTTTATCGGCACTACCTTGCCCTCTTTTGATTCCTTTCCGATCATGTAACCAGCTATATATTTGATTGACAGCTATTTAATGCTTTTACTGCGTATAATACTATAAAATAGGCTTTATAAAGGTTAGCTGGAGGTTTCTGGCGGGACATCTGGTCTCGCACGGCCGAACGGGTATTCTCATGAGATTGGTCAGCGCTTGCTTGTTGGGGATAAACTGCAACTGGAAGGGAAAGAGCAGTCTGGACAAAAAGGTCTTTGAGGAATTCGAGAAGGGTGGCTTGTTTCCGGTCTGCCCGGAGATTCTTGGAGGGCAGTCGGTGCCGAGAGCCAATGCAGAGATCGTAGAAGGAACAGGCATGGATGTCCTTGAGGGCAGGGCCAAGGTGATGGACCCGCGGGGCAACGACGTCACCGAACAGTTTGTCCGCGGGGCGCAGGAGACGCTCAGGATAGCAAAAGCGGTCGGAGCCGATGAAGCGATCCTGAAGGCAAGGAGCCCTTCGTGCGGCTGCGGCAAGACTTATGACGGCACTTTCTCGCACAAACTCGTCGATGGAGACGGCGTCACCGCTGCGCTGCTGAAAAAGAACGGGATCGTGGTCAAAACAGAGGATGCTTATCAGTAGGTGAGATGATGGAATACAAGAATCTTGGCAAGACGAATGAGAAGATACCCGTGTTTGGCTTGGGTACATGGAAGTTGAATGACGTTGTAGGAAAGGAGACCGCAATCGAGGCGCTGAAATTCGGCTTCGAGAACGGCGTGAGGTTTGTTGACACCGCCGAGGTTTATGGCACGGAACCCGAGGTAGGGAAGGCGATAAAGGGCTACGACGGCATGTTCGTGGCGACGAAGGTAGCGCCTCCGCACTTCCATTACGACGATGTGATAAAGTCCTGCGACGCCAGCCTCAAGAAGCTGGGCATAAAGACCATAGACCTTTACCAGCTGCACTGGCCGAACAATTCGATACCGATAGAGGAGACGATGCGGGCCATGGAGAAGCTGGTCAAGGACGGCAAGATACGCTACATAGGGGTGAGCAACTTCTCTGTTGAGGAGATGAAGGCCGCGCAAGAGGCACTGAAGGTGAACGAGCTCGTTACAAATCAGTTTGAGTACAGCATACT
>CAIOIN010000072.1 GCA_903858385.1 uncultured Microcaldota archaeon
AGGGTCTATGTTAGGCATCATTCTATCACTAAAATCATCAAAATTATCCTGCAATCTTATATAGATTCATCATTATAATAAAGTTGCACTCCAAACAAATTCAATCCACAGTGTTCATATGTCAGACAAGATAAAAATACTGGGTTTTGCAGGCAGTCTGAGGAAGGGCTCCTACAATATGGCAGTGCTGAAATCGGCGGTAGAACTTGTGCCAAAGAATGCAGAGCTAGAGGTGTTCGACCTGAACGGCATACCCCTATTCAACCAGGACACTGAGAACCCGTTGCCGGAACGCGTAAAGGAATTCAAGAAGAGAATACGGGATGCCGATGCAATACTAATTGCAACACCCGAATACAATCATTCGATCCCGGGAGTACTGAAGAACGCCCTGGACTGGGCGTCAAGGCCTTATGGAGACAACTCATTCGAAGGTAAACCCGTCGCAATCATGAGCGCTTCAGACGGGGTGATGGGCGGCGAGAGGGCGCAGTGGCCACTGAGGCAGGTCTTTGTCTACCTTGACATGCATCCGATAAACAGGCCAGAGATCGCAATCGGAAACGTGAGCAAAAAGCTCGATGCGAATGGGAAATTAATCGATGAAGACACGGAGGAGCGAATAAAGAAGCAGTTAGATGCTCTGGTAAAATGGGCACTAAGGCTGAAGGCAAAAAACTAATTCGTTTATTTATAACAGACAGAGTTCTCCGGCAGAAGTACCGAGAAGTTCCTTGATGTGTACACCACCTTTGCCTCTGGCAGCCCCATTATCGAAGACACGCTGGTGGCCGCGCTCTGGTTGTAGAATGCAAGTATCGGGTACCGTTCAGTGGTCGCGTTGTAATAGAATTGCGGGAAGGCGCTAACATTGCGGTAGAGCATGTACACCCAGTCGTTCGTCACAATCCTGCAGTTGCCATAACCGAGCAAGCTCAATACGGATTTTGCCTCCGGGAAGACATTGCTGTTCGCATTCAATTGCAACGGGGAGCTAGAGGTTACCAGATACCAAAGAAGCGCGAGAACGAGCAGCAAAATCGAGACAGCAGGGACGATGATGCGCAGATTGGCTTTCGTATACTTTCTTGCGCCGTTCAGCGCCATCGCCGCTACGAGCGCAGTCGATGTGGCGAGCAGATAGCCGTACCTGGCCTGGGTGAATGAGTCATAATATGGCCCTATGAGTAAAAATGCAACGACAGAAAGAGCCACGAAAGCAAGAAGTATGGCATAATAGTACAGGGTGTCGTCGCGATAAAGCCCGGAAAAGGAAAAGCCCGATGTCAGCTCCCTCACGCGCCTCATTATCCTGCGTCTCTTAGGGTAAACAAGCATCAGCGTTATTGCACCGAAAACGATCCCGTACAGAAGTACCGAAAACAGGGCTGCAGGGCTTATCCAGAAGGCCTGCACGTTATAGGATGCGATCTGCATGGAAAGGGAGTAGCTTGCAAGCGCGTTATGGAAGAGCACCTGGTTGAACGCAAGCCACGGAACCGTGGCAGCGAAGAAGAGCGCGGATCCGTAGGCAATCTTCTTCGGTTTAGCCAGAAGCAGCAACATCGGCAATAATATCAGGGTGGGGTACTTGCCCAAACAGGCAAGACCTAGGAAAAGCCCGAAGAGGGCGCTGCGCTTTGCAAGATAGGACAATCCGATAAGCAAGAATATAAGCGAGACCATCTCCTCGCTTCCTGCAATCAGCGAAGTGTACAAAATCACCGGGCTGAGCATGAGCGCGTACATCAGTAAGCTGTCAATCTCCAATTGTTTGCCAAGAAGGTACACCGCAAGGAGATACCCTGCAAAGACCAGGGCGGCATAAGCCGTTATCGCGAACTGCCCCGAGAAGAGAGCCAGAACCGCGAAGATAAAGCCGCTGAGCGGCGCCCTATACGGTTCGAAGTAGGTGCCATACCAGAAGGTCAACTGTCCATTCCGCAGAGCACATTGAGGCAGAACTGCGCAAGAATAGAAGATTAGCGTGTCAAGGCTTTTCCCATTCATGTAGTGCGCAATCAGGTCCCATCCGGGGCCAGTCACATAAAGCTGTTCGGCAAGCGCCACCACCGAGATTATTGCCAGGGCAAAAAGCAGCGCTTTTTTGTTCGTATCCGAAGTCATTCATTCACATATTTTGTTTATTGGCTCTTTTCCAAAACTACTGGCTTACCCAAAAACATACCATAACGTTCTGCAGCAACTGCAACAGCATCCATGCGCTCCGCGCTTATCCTGCCAAATGGTTTAACCTTTACATCAACTCTATCCCTGTCAAACGTGCGCTTCCACGTGCCAACTACCTTCCCATCAACCAAAACGACCGGCAAAAACATGCCGTTGTTGCCCGGAACCACCTTTTGGGCATGCAGGGCATCTAGCATCGCACCGCGGTCCTTGTAACCGATAAGATACTCATCAAATGACGGCAGCAGGTAGGCAGTCGGCGAAGTGTCATGCGGCTCTTTGATATGATCCGGCATCCAATAAGTTTTGCCATCTACTGTTTCTTGTGCCAGTTGTGAGGAAGCCATCCCAACTCCAATCCTTGCATCAGACACTTTCAGGCCTGACCACCATACGAAATCTTTTAAGGTAGCTGGCCCGTGACCCATAAAATATCTTTTTGCCATTTCGGCCAATGCCTCTTCACGCTTCAACGTGCTATCTTTCAGCACCCAATCATCAAGAAAGGCAAATGTCGGCTGTTTACCCCTATGCGCCCCGAAACATATGAGCCCTTCGCGCGCAGTCCTTCTAATAATCTGCCTCTGGATATCGCGCTTATCGAGTGCCGGGATTCCGGCGTCACTGAAAGCGCGGCCTATCTCATCACGAGTCAATTGTCCATGCCCTTTAAACGCAGCCACAAGGGCCTTTCTGCCTTTTTCAAGGAGTGCCTCATCCAATCCTCTACGCTTTTGATAATCGGGAATTGCACGTTTGGCTAGAAGGCCTAGCATCCACCTAACATCCGCAGAAGAAACGAAATGCAGCGTCCCACGAATCGGCCATGTC
>CAIOIN010000073.1 GCA_903858385.1 uncultured Microcaldota archaeon
CTGCTCGTTTGCCAGCTTCATGACCGGTATGTTCTCGTTCGCGACCTTCACTTCCTTGTCCGAGACGACGAAATCCCGAGAATAAACCGTCTTCGGGCCCGTTGCATCGAGAGTGAAGAGTATCTCCTCCTTGTCGCTGTAGCCGTCCGGAGTCAGTATCGGTATCAATCCTATCCTGTGCGCTATGTACTCGTCGAACATCGCGCTCGAATTCTCGTAGAACGTTATCTTGTCTATCGCGAAGGTCTTCACGTGGCTCGTCGCCATTCTCCTCAGCGCGTTGGCGTAGTTGTTGCTCGCGCCGCTGAGCTTGAACCTGAACGCTTTGCTGTTATCCTCTAATATCTCGATTTTCATGGCTTCACTCCTGTTAAAACCAGCAGAAATATATATAGTTATAGATAATAGCTTTTATAATGTTTTTGGTGCTGCGTTGACCTTCGAGAAGCTGTTCAAAACCGACCTACTCGGCAAAGATTTCGGCAAGGACAGGTACCTGAGGTGCTACAGGGAAAGGGCGAACATCTCGAAATCGAAGATAGACGCCTACTCGAACGTGAGGTATCTCGAGAGAAACGACCATCATTCAATCAAGTACGACGCGCTTTCGACACGGTACTCTTCTGCGCTGGTCCTGAACTACGACCTTTTCATTAGCTTCTACAACGTCGACACGCGCGAGTCGCTGGCGTGCAGGACCTTCATGTTAGACCTGAGCATGAAGAGCGTGGTAGAAAAATACCTGCAGTCCATGAAGCTGAGAAGACAGGACAACATCGAGGCCAGGATCATAGGCATGCAGGCCGGCCAGGAGTTCAACTTCCTATACGACCTTGCGGAGCTCATCAACTCGAAGGGCATCAAGCTGGCCGAAGTCGACCTTTTCGGGACGGAGCTGAGGCACATCGCCTTCGACGCGAAGCTCGGCACTACCTGCAACGTTCTTGTCGAAGACCGGCTCTATCGGGCAGGGGAGCTCAGGAACACCATGACCATGGAGCAGTTCGAAAGGGGCCGCACGCAAGCAACAAAGTAAAGAGTGGAGCTTCACGGCAGTTGCATTAAAACGGTGAAAAACATGAAGAACTGGAGAAAAAACATTTTGAGGCAGTTGGATACGACGCTCATATTATTCGAGCTAGTTCTAAGTGCGATATTCATTTCACTGGGATACATCACGGGAAATATATACCTCAGGGGGGTTGGAGTTGGATTGGTAATCGCTTGGGTGACAAGTGTAATAGCCCATCTATACAAGAAAAATGCAAAACCATGAGCAAGAAGAGAGCGGGCATTCGCTCCTCGGCTTAAAGGCCGAGGCGTCTCCGCCACCAGAATAATAAATCCGTATTAGGCGCTGGGTGCCGGGCTCTGGCCGCACCGCTCAAGATGCGGGCGGCGGATTGCCGCCTTCGATCCCGAGGCCGAACTCTGCTATGCTGAATATGCTGTTAGCTATATCGACAAACAGCTTTACGCACATCCTATCCAGTCTAGAACGCAACAATCTCTTTATCATGGATTCGCGCAGCTTTGCAACCTCTTCCAAGGCCTTACCATCGCCTTTCATCGCCGAAAAACATAACCCGAACCCGGCACACAATTCCTTGAAGATGTGCGGGTCTTGGGTCTTGAAGTCCGAGGATATCGCGCAAATCCTGTCGGATATCCTCTCAAGAGACTCCAAGACCGCAAGAGACACCCATGCGTCTTTCGCCTGGGTCATATTCACGTACCGCACTCCCATCCTGTAGGACCTATTGACAAGTTTCTCTAGCCTTGCAATAGTTTTCGTGTCGCCTTGCCCTACCTCTGCAAATTCCTGATTTATGAGCGATCCAAGCCTTGCCACCACCTTTTCGGGATCCGTCTCCTTCATGTCGGTGGAGTCTTCAATTACCACGTCTTTGCCGGATTGGCTTGTTATCTCAAAACCAGGGCATTCAGCATTTATCTCATCCTCTATTCCCTCTATCTGCATCTGGGTCAGCCCGTTGGCGGAGTAGACCCTGAGTTTTCTGGTGCCGTGCATGTAGTGCAGGCAGACCAGCCTGCTCAGGAGGAGCGGCTCTGTCTTCGATGTCACAACTCTCTCGAAACCCTTTTCAGTGCTCTCCTTTTGCGATATAACCAGGTTGCCGGACTCGCTCTCCGTCAGGTAAACGGGATCGGAGAACTTCAGCCCGTTCCTGTCCAGCCACTTCTTCGGAATTATCAGCGCCGCGCTGTTGCTCCCGAACTTGAAGATATGCTTTTCCACAATATATAATATATGTATAAAATATATATACCTTATGTTCGGACCATTGCCTGCAACATAAAGCGCAGAAGAATCAGATCAGCTTCTTGACATAGAGGTCGCTGTGCATCGCCCCTTCGCCGGTGAGCACACTCTGCTTCAGTTTTACCTCCCTGCATTCGAAGTTGCCAAAATCAGCATCCCTATGTTTTTCTATGAAGGCTCTTGCCCTTTCTGTCGTGACGCGGTCGAACCTCTTCAATCTCAATATCGTCACGTGCGGGGTGAATTCCTCCTTCTCGAGCTTCATCATCGCCGGCAATCTGCTTGAGATCATCTTGTGCATTGCGTCAAACTCATCGGCCCCGTAGAGTATGTTCGCGAAGACGACGCGCGGTCTCCTTATCGTGAAAGTCCCGACACCGTGCAGCGAGACCCCAAACTCACTGCTGTCCATCTTTGACATGACCTCTTTTACCGCCTCGACCTGCGCAGCGTCGAGATAACCGAGGAAGAAGAGCGTTATGTGCATCTGATCCGCTGCGACTGCCCTTATGCCTTCGGTCTCAATCTCCTTTGCAGCTCCCGCCATTTTTTCTCTTATTCCATCGGGGATGTCAACGGCTATGAACGCACGCACCCTCTCGCTTGCAACCGTTTGCATGGTACCAATAGTGATTTAGCACCATTTAAATATTAACTACTCTTAACCTTCTAATGAAATCTGTGGTGCTAGAGTGGACTATTCCGATACGACCGTGTTGATACCAGTCAAGGACGAGCCTGCGGCAGGCAAAGTCACGAAAGAGGTTCTGAACAAGCTCAGCAACTGCAAGGTGGTCGTGATCTACAAGGGCGATAGGGATTCGCTGAACATTAATTTCACCAACAAGAACCTGCTGATAATGAAGCAAAGGGGTTCAGGCAAGGGCGTCGCATGCGTCCAGGCGAGGAAGAACATAAAGACCGACATAATGTGCCTGATAGACGGCGATGCGACCTATGATGTCAACGACCTGAAGAAGGCGATAACCATGGTCCGGGAGGGCATGGATATGGCCGTCGGCAACCGGTTCAAGGACATAGACCGCGAGGCAATGCCGCAGTACATAGAGATCGGCAACAAGATAATAACCCAGGTCCAGAACCTGCTCTACAACCTCAGGCTCACCGATTCTCAGACCGGATTGAGGGCCATGAAGAGGTACGTTTTCGATTCCCTTGACCTAAAGGAAAAATATTTCGGCATAGAAACGGAGATGAACGTCAAGGCGAAGAAGGCCGGCTACAAGATCGGCGAGGTGCCCATACACTACTACAAAAGAGTCGGAAGCTCGAAACAGATGAAACTCATCGACGGGGTCAAGCTCTTGCTTCTGGACTTCAAGTTCCTCTTCTGATCAAGCCCGTGCGAACCGGGAAGAATAATCCGACAGCAGCGCGATCACAATCCCAAGGACCGGTATCTTTTTGGTTATCTTTTTCAGCACGTCGAGATCGCCCGCTGTGACCCCTTTTACGATCGACAGCACGGGTGGGTACACGATTATCTGTTCTATCGCTATCCCTGCCAGAAGCGCTATGGAATTAGTTGGGAACGCGATCATTATCGGGACGAAGGCCGCCACGCTTATGATGCCTGCAAGTATTATCCTCAGGGGTTTGCCCAGTTCCAGCTTCACCCCAAGCGCTCTGCTGGATTCGCGGGCGAAGAAGAACACCGAGGCAACTGGCGTTACGATGAACATCAAAATCACTATGCCTATGCCCTTGAAGGCCGGCACGAGCGCGAACATCGCAACCAGCTGCACGATCGTGAGAGCGAGGTAGCTCTTGAAAAGCCCCTTGACCTTGTTGCCGCCTATGAGCAACGTCGAAGTGTACGTGCTGACAATGTTTATGATCACGCCTATGCTCACGATCGAGACGTAGAGCGGCGCGATGGCATACTCGCTGCTGAATGCGGTGTAGGTGAACTGCTTGGCGAGCAGCGCCACGGAGAGCAGTACCGGAACCGACAGGATCAGCGAGATGTGCACCGAATAGTTGTAAAGCCTGTTCAGCCTGCTCTTCTTCTGCTTGGTGGCGAGAGTCGAAGCGAAGGCCGGCAACAACGACAGCCCTATCGATTCCGTGAAAGCTCCTATGAACGTGCCCACCTTTGAAGCGATCCCGACATTGCCCACTATGACCGTTGTCGCGAATGCCCCGAGGACCATGAAGGAAAGACTGCTTACCATCGTCACCAGAGCGTACGTCGCTGCGATAGGCAGCGAGAACTTGAATATGCTCCCCATCGCTTCCAGGGAAGGCCTGACCAGCTTAACGCGATTTACGACTAAAATAACGTACAGCGCATAGATTATCTGCGCTATCCCGCCAAGAAGCAATCCGAGTATGGGTGCAAGGGCACCATAGCCTGACAGCGCCAGTGCCACGCTCACCAGAGCCTGCACCACCACCTGCGCCATCAGCATCAATGCGAAATGCATACCCTTGCCGAAGCCGACAAGCGCGCTGTTGAGCGCGTTTGCAATCATGCCTACGACCACCATGAATGCGGCCAGCTGCAGAATGTAAGTGTAGGTCGTGCTGTGCAGGATCAGCGAAGACAGGATGCCGCTCAGCAGAAAAGCTGCGGCGGATAGCGCAACTCCGAGAATCAGCGATGCAAACAGGCCATTGGACATGAGCTCGTCTATCTTCTCTATCCGGCCTAGGGTCTTGTGCTCCGCTATGAACTTGTTGAATGCGGTGCCTATGCCGAAATCACTGGCCATCCCGAACAGGCCCGCCACGGCAATCGCTATCGTATAAACTCCATACACGCTCGGTCCGAGTATTCTGGCAACCAGGATCAGCGCCAGCCCTGCGATGAGCATGGCAATTACCTTGGAAAGGAATATGTAGCTTGCCAGCCCCGCGGTCTTTGCGCCTATGTCGTGCGAGTAAACATCATCTTTCATGGCAGATCATCCCATTGCCGACCCCAGCGTGGTCAGCACATGCCTGAACCCGAACTTCGAATTTCCCTCTTTCCTAATGTGAAAGGTCTTATAATAAACTTCCCCGATTGTGCTCTCCCTGTCCATGGTCTTGAGTATGTCAAGGAGCACCTTGTAGCCCTTTCCGACAAACCTCTTCCTGCGCCTCGCTATCAGATCCTTGAACACTGCAGCATCAATGCCGAAGAAGCCCGACATCATGTCGTTGCACAGCCTTCGATTGCGCAGCGCGAATAGCAGGTATGAAAGCGAGGACATGCCCTTCGATATCACCCTTCTCTGCATGCCCCAATCCTTTACGTGCGTCCTCACGCCCACCACCAGATCATAACTGTCGAGTGCAATCGCGATGCTGCCCACCACCGGAAGCGGATGCTGCCCATCGCCGTCCATCACGACTATCTTTTTGGTCTTTGCCAACAGGGCGGCATCAAGCACGCTTGCCGCAAGCCCGTGCTCCCTCTTCTGCGACCGGTCAAGAAGCTTTATGCGCCCATTCCTTTTCCCAAGCGCCTTCACCGCCTCTCTTGTGCCGTCGTCAGAGCCGTCATCCGACACCGTCACGCTTACGTTGCGGTACCTCTTTGTAAGTCCGGACACGACCTCTCTTATGTTGCCCATCTCGTTGAATGTGGGTATTATCACGGTAAGGTCCGAATAATCCAATCCCAAGCACCCTGTCAAAATACAACTGCCAACCGCGGAACTAGCCTGTGCGTGCCTGGCAATCAAGAATATCTATAAAAATATAAAGCTATAATAACTACTACCTGCAATTTGCTCTATCTTTGCCGGCGATTTGATATGGAAGAACCAACCGAAAAAGCGCACGGATTCGACCTGCATAAACTTGTCGGCCTGCACGCAAAAAGCCCAAGGGCCGAAGAGCGGAAAGAGGGACACGATCATGCAAATCATAAAAGCGGCATGCCGTCACCGAAGCTGTGCGCTGCGATGGCGTTGCTGTACCTTGCAATCGCTTTGGCGCTGTTCTATCCGATAACGCTCAACATGGGCACCGCCGCGCCGGGCTCAGGCGCCGCCCCGTTCCAGAACCTGTGGAACATCTGGTGGGTCAACTACGCGCTCTTCAACCTCCACACCAGCGTCTATTTCACCAACCTGTTATTCTGGCCGGTCGGAGCGAGCCTGGTGTTCCAGACCATGCCGCCGCTGACCGCGCTGCTGTCCGCGCCCTTCCAAGCATTCGGCGTAGTGTTTGCCTATAACACCATATTCATGCTGGGCTTCGCGTTCTCCGGAATAGCGATGTTCGTTCTCGCTGATTACCTCGTGAGAAACAGATATGCCGCATTCATCGCCGGGCTGGTGTTCGCCTTCAGCGCCTTCCACATAGCGCAGTCCTACTCAAGCCTAGCTTTCCTATACCTCGGCTGGGTTCCTATCTTCCTGTACTTCACGCTTCGGGTCTTCAGGGAAAAGAGAAATTATTGGAACATACTCGGCATGTCTGCCTCTTTCGCGCTGGCGACGCTCATGGGCAGCATAGAGCAGAGCGCAATGCTGATCATACTTCTGATATTACTGACGTTGATGTATGTCCTGAACAAGCCGACAAGAAGCCGGATAATCAACAGGGACTTCGCAGTCTCGATGATACTCTTCGCAATCGCCGCTTTCATAATCGGTTCATGGAACTTCGTTCCAATGATGCTTGCACTGCTCCGGCCCGGCGGATCTACAGCGGCCAACTTGCTGAACACCGCCAAGTACAATGCAATGTGGAGCAGCGACGCGCTGGCGTTTTTCGTGCCAAGCTTCTACAACGGCATATTTTCGTCGATAAACTCCCTGCCCGGAGTGTACCGTGCGCTGTATGCTGGATACGACATAAGCGAGCGCGTAGCATACCTGGGCTTCACGGTGCTTGCACTTTCGCTTTACGGGATATTCAAGGACCGAAAAAAGACAATGCCGTGGCTGGTACTGGCCGTAGTGTTCGGGTGGCTGACCTTGGGTCCATACCTGCAGATCGCGGGCAGCGTGACCCAGATACCCGGGCTGTACTCCCTCTACCACCTCATGCCGCTGCTGAACTCGATAAGGGAGCCTGGCAGGTTCAACCTCATGCTCACCATGATGCTTGCGATACTCTCCGCGTTCGGCGTCAAGGCGCTGATCGAAAAATTCGGCCATCCAAACGCGAAAAGAATGGCTGCAGGCATTGTCGTCGTACTGTCAATATTGATATTAATAGAAAGCAATGGAATGCCGCTCGGCAACAGCGCCATCGCGAGCATGAGCTCTACATCCATCGCGCCTTCGCACCTGTACTCCGAGCTGTCGAACCTGACTGGAAACTTCTCGGTGCTGGAGCTTCCTGCACTTGACGCGCAGACATCCGCAATGGCAACGTACCACACCTCCATAACTCATCAGCCTCTCGTTGGCGGTTATGTGACTAGAGAGAACCTCACGGAGGAGCTGTCGCTTTACAACATACCTCTGGCCATACAGTCATCGACCCTTGCAACCTCCGGCGCCGCCAATTTCGAATCGCCGGTGAACGAGAACTTCACCAACCAAACGCTGCTGTCGCTCTACAACTACAACACCGCGTTCGTCGTAGTGAGAAAAGGCGCATACAATTCGACCACCTTGACCGAGCTGCTTACCTATCTGCTCAAGACGTTCGGCAACCCGGTTTTCAATGACAATACCACCACGGCATTCTCGTCCACAAAGGCAGTGAACCAGTCGGTATTCAAGAGTTACGTCTCATATCCGATAGTCACCGATTGGCAGCAGACCGCAGTACCCTTCAATGGAACCATAACGAGGATGTGGCTGCCCTCCAACCCCGGTGCAATAGCCGTATATGCTCCTTTCGCTGCGACGCAGCAGCTGCAGCAGACCATCAACACCACGATAAGCTTCGTTGCCCTGGCAGCCAAGCCGTCTGTTCTATTGATCGAAGCTGAGACCGCTTCAGGCGCAGCAAAAATAGCCAGCGTCAATGTATCGAGTTCGATGAGGAAATACTCTGTAGACACGGCATTGATATCCGGGCCGCGGGGCAACGTGCTCTTCTTTGTTGAGGGCCAGACTCTCCCGATATATCTGAGCAACATAACCTTCTCTAGGCGATGACGTATGCGCGCCACAGTGCTGATGGATCATCGCGAGCGGAATTCCGAGCTCGCTGCAGCACTAGAGGCCAACGGCGTGGACATAAAATGGGAGACGCTGCCGGTCGGCGATTACATCATATCAGACAGGATATGCATAGAACGGAAGACCGTCTACGACTTCGAGAGCTCGATGATGTCCGGACGTTTATTTGATCAGATAGACCGGCTGAGCGACAGCTACGAGGTCCCGATGCTGCTCCTTGAGGGCGACAGGGATACCTTCAGGCTGAAGAGCAAGGTCATAAACGGCGCCATGGCTTCGCTGTACGTCGATTACGGCGTGATAATAATATCGTCGCGCAGCGCCACTGAATCGGGTGAGATAATTGCAGGCATTGCTAGGCACGAACAGAACGACGAGAAGCGCGAGCCCTCGCTCAAAGGGGCGGCACGGGCCCACACCCACGAACAATTCCAGGAGTATATAATAGGCAACCTTCCCGGGGTCGGGCCGAAGCTGGCGAAGGCGATGCTCACAAAGTTCAAGAACGCGCGGAAGATAGCTGATGCGAGCGTCGAGGAGTTGATGGAGATAGAGAAGATAGGGAAGAAGAAAGCAGAAGCGATACACAACACCTTCAACTCCGAATACAATGCCGAGGATGCCTACAACTGACGCGCCCTAATCCGAAGACCGGAGCAGCTCGTCAAGCGGATGCATGTATCCGTTTGTGCCGAAGCCGAAATCTATGCCGAGATAATGCACCATCGTTGCAGTGCTCGGCGCCAGCGGCATGTGCGGATCCAACCCCGCAGATTGCAGATATCCATGCGGCGAACCCCACTCGCCCATCCTTTCTCCGTTGCAGAACATTATCACTGCCGCGGAATGATCACTGCCGTTCTTGATCTTCCATAGCACGGATTTGCGCTCGGGAACGCCGCCCCTAACCTCATGCTCGGTTTCGTACCATATGGTCTCCTTCAATCCGCCAATCGGCATCTTCATCACATATGGCTGAAGCATAAAATCGAATATCGAGGCTTCCCTGCATCCGTCCTCCACGGGCGAAAAGCCTATCCCGATTGGCACTCCATTGAGATAAAAAGGGGTGTTCATCCTTTCCACGAAAACCTCCGCATGCACGTTGCTTATTGTTACATTCCAATCGGCTGCCAGCCTCCCGGAAAGCTTGTTTATCGTCCTATGGACGTGACCATTATACCCTTTCAATTCGGTCTGTGAAAACTGCGGTATCACTACCCTGCCCTTGCGATCGATGAACATTACCTCTTCCACCGCCTCTCCAACCAGCGACACAAGCGGGTCAGCGCTGTTGCCTCTTCCTACCAGCGCATCAAGCGTGTTCGGGTTTGTAGGGGCCTTTTCGTCCCTTCTTACCATGAGCAGATAGCTGCTGCCGTCCTGGGTGACCACTATCGGTGCTGTGCCTCCTGCATAAGCGACGTCTTTTACCTTTGCATATCCCTTGTCATTCAGTGATTTGGCAAACGACGCAGGGTCAAATCTGACCGGGTCCTTTGCATAATCCGATATCGAAACGACTGATTTCGGCGTGAAACTGACGTCCATCCTGCCATTGTTGCTCCTGACCTCTATGTCGGCTAAAACCCTCTTGCCTTCATCGGTCCTGCTGCCGCTCCGGAGCAGTTCATTCACAGATCCGTAAGAATTAGAAACTTCCTGATGTTTCGAATTAACCGAATTAAAGTTCCCCATACTCTATATGACCTTCGTAAATATAAAGCTATCTCCGCTGCGGATTTTACCAAAAAGGTTTTTTGCAACAGATTTAAGATTTCGCATCGATAGTTAATGCGGTGGATTCGTGGAGAGAACACAGAACATCACAGCGTGTGTCTTCATAAAGAACGACGGGAAGGTACTAATCGCAAAACGTGCGGCAACAAAATCGTTTCTCCCGGGAAAGTACGAGTTGCCCGGCGGCCATGTGGAATTCGGCGAAACCGCTGAAGAGGCGTTGAAAAGGGAGCTCATCGAAGAGATGAAGGTAGAGATTGATATAGAGATGCCTTTCCACGCATTCACGTATGTGAGGGACGGCGGGACGACGCACTGCATAGAGGTCGATTATTTTGCGCACCTGAAGGATGGGCAGAAGATAACGATAAATCCCGAAGACCATTCTGAGTACAGGTGGATAAGCGAATCGGAGATTGCAAAATATTTTGACAACAACGATGACGAAGCCACTGCCGTAAGAAAAGGCTTTGAGATCCTTGCAAAGATGAAATAAATTTTGAAGTGGTAGAATGGCAAAACTTTCTTATTCAATCCAATACGAGATAAGGCCAGCCCCACCCTACAATTTCAAGCTAACTATCAAGAAGCCTGCTGGCTGGTCTCTGTTCACCAACTTCGAAATATACGAAAAAGGTACAATCTGGACCACGACGCATCTCAACGGCGTTCTCGCCGGCGTAAAACTAGTCTCGAAGGGCACCACCAAAAATCCAAGAATAATCGCAAAACTTTTCTTCAAGAAAAGACCTGATGGGGCGCAGCTTGCAGTGATGAAGAATCTGCTGAACCACAACATCGGCGCTGACGATGATTTGTCTGAGTTCTATCGTTTCGCGGAGAAAGACGGGATACTCAAGCACGCGGTTAAGGACCTTTATGGCATGCACAACACCGATTCCAGCACGATATTCCCCGACGCTCTGCTTTCAATATTGCTGCAGATGACCACCCTTAAGCGGAGTAACGAGATGATGAACTGTATAATCAGCAAGTACGGCGAACTGGCGGAATTCGATGGGAAGAAAATATCTGCATGGCCCACGCCAAAGGATCTTGAAGGCCACGACGCCGAAGAACTAGCGAGGACGTGCAAACTAGGATATCGAGCAAAGCACATTGCAAAACTTTCAAAGAAACTTGCGAGCGAGAAGTTTCCAACAACAAAAGAACTGGAATCGCTGAGGCCGGAAGACGCAAAGGAAATGCTTCTTGAATTGCCTGGAATAGGCGACTATTCGGCCGACATAATAAATCCGCACGGCGGTTTCCCGATCGACGTC
>CAIOIN010000074.1 GCA_903858385.1 uncultured Microcaldota archaeon
ACACTCCGAGCTGGTAGAGCGCTGCTGCGACCACCGCCAAGATTACAAGCGCCCAGCCATAGGTCATGAGGTATTCCATCGCGCTCTGGGCTTTGCTTTGTCTCATTTGCGCCTCACTTTTTTCGCACCCCAGAGCTTGCCCCTGGCCAGGTACCATGCGGCAACCACGGTCATTATTATCAATGCCGCGGGTATCAGCGTTGAAGAGACATCCGGGTATTGCTGCTCCTGCGGTATCGTCGTTGTTGGTATTGTCTGGTTGCCATTGCCGACGAATGAATAGATGAACATGTTCGTGTTTGATATGTTTATATCATCGCTCAGTTGGACAGCAAACTGGGGTTCGGTCGAGTTGCTCTGCACCTCGACGGCGGTCACTATTGCAATCTGAGTTTCAGGCCGGTTTGCGATCTTCCAGAATATGTTGTTCGCGTTTATGACCGGCACCGCGGTGTCGTTGGTCCTGATCGCGGCCTGCAAAGCGGCAGTTGAGTTCAGGCAGTGGGCCGTTGGATCACCCAAGCTTGAAGGGACAACCTGCGTGCACTTGCCGGTTGTGGAATTCGGGAAAATGTTCGGATCGAAGACCCACACTCTTACATCGTAAGAGCGTGATACGCTACCATTCTTTTTTGGCGAGACTACCACATCGCGCGTCGGGTTGGGCAGGACACCCTCCGGCAGGCCGTACATGCCGTTGGATATGTTGATTGCATGCTCTATCGCACTGATTACCGGTGAGTAGATGTACATTGGGCGGTGGATGCACACCTTCGACGTCTGGCCGGCGCCGCAGGTGGTGGGGATGACCTGGCCATTATAGGTGGCATATCCCTGGGGTGTGGACCCATAGGCAGTGTATCCGTAAACGGATAGGCCGGCAAAGGTGGGGATTATGCTCCACCTTGGGATGCCGCCGCTCGTGTTGACGCCGATAGAAGAGCCGTATTCGCACGCAGTCACCGAAGAAGCGTTGATGGATTCGTTGCTGTTCGAGTAGATTGTATAAGGAGCCGGGAAGCAGGTGAAATTATCGTAGTATACGAGCTTTATTATGTTGCCGTTCTGGAATGCGTTTATCTGCGTCGGGCTGGATGCATTTACGCTCACGGCAAATAGCAGAGCTACCACCGCAAAAGCCATGAGCTTCCCAAGCATGCAATCACTCTTATTACAATACAAAAGAATAAATGTCTATTAGGGTTGGATTCACACCCAAGCACGTTGTGTCCAATGTGGGTACGTGACGACATTGTTCAGCATCATACCAGGGATCGCAGCCTCTTGATTATGCCGCTTTCCTTGGAGCTTATCTCTTTCTTGGAATTGGCTTTCACTGCCGCTATGCCGTTTTCCATCTCGCCGCACATCAGCACCAGCTCGTCAAGCCTCCTGCCATTCTCCTTCAGTCTTGCCTGCGCTGGCTCGTTCTTCTCTTTTTGCAGCAATTTTTTGTTGCTGACAGCCAGCCTCTTGACTGTCTTCCCGTAGTCTCTTAGATCGCGGAACGTCGCGAT
>CAIOIN010000075.1 GCA_903858385.1 uncultured Microcaldota archaeon
AGCAGGCTTTCCTCTTCCACTTCGACTTCCCTTACCCCCTCTATCTTCTTCAAAGCCTCCTCTATGTTGGACGATGCCTTGTCGACGTCCTCGAAGGTGAAGAGCACCCTGATGACCTTTATGCCGAACGCTACTTCGTCGGCCTGTATGCCTGCGGGCTTGAGCTGCTCCTTTATGTTGCTCATCGCCTTGTCAAGCGCGCCGTCATTCGGGTAGACCTTGAATATTATTCCAATTTTTCCCATTATGGCCCCTGAAACGCACAGGTTTCGCACTTGTACTCGTTCGATATCTCCCTGCAGTGCTTGCATCTTATTATTGCGTCCTTTCCGCATGACGGGCACTTGAACTCAGTGTATTCACTGGTCATCCTGCCGCATGAGATACAGACTTTTCCTGGTAGAACTCTTGCTATCAAATCACCTAAGCATAATCATCTGCGCCTTCTCCGCCCGTTAGGGCTTTTTGGAGTCTTGCGCCTTACTTTCTTCTTATTATCTTTCGAAGCAGACCTTTTTATCAGTATCGCTATCATGGTAAGGTTTGCGGAAAGCGTCAAAACGACCATGGCGAGCATGATTACCATCAGCTTCTCCATCACGGCGAGCCGATTCGCGGTGGCGAGGTAAGCTTCCTCCAACGCGGTGTTTCCCGTGCTGCCGGTTACCGATACGCGGTTGTCGTATATCAACTTGATATCGGAGCCCATCTGTTCTGCAAGGCGCGCGGCGGTGTAGGCCTGCAGCGCATAGGAATGCGCCAGCGTCACGTTGCCCGTCGCGCCTGCCTGGTAAGCGTAGAACTGCGACTCCTTCGCGAATTCGGTGGCCCAGACGCCATAGGTGGCGTTCTGCTGCATCGAAGACTGGGCGTCTGCAAGCAATTGCTGGGTTGTCTGCCCGCCGTAGGTAGAAGCATTGGCCAGGGTAAAAGCATAGTCCGCGCCAAGCATGGCCAACGGGTAATTCTTGTCCTGGTAGGCCTGCTGCGCCGTGTCGAAATACATGCCCCCATACCCTTGCCGTGATACTGCCGCAAGCTTTTCCATGGCAATGCCGGACAGTGTCGGAGAGAAACTTATCGGATTGTCTGTAGAATTGGCAAAATAGCCATAGGTGAAGCCGGCAGCATTGCACCAGCCGCTTGCCTCGGCGCCGAGATACGCTGCGTTCAGCACCTCATCCGTATCGGTCGCGTTGCCATTATATCCTGACAGCGCCTGGTTTACAGTATAGTTGCCCCATCCCTGCCTCAATTCGGCGCCCATCACGTATTCATAGTCGCTTTCGGTGATCTGCGGCTGGACGATCGATGAGCACAGGGTCTGCACGTCTTCCAGGCTCGACAGCGTCAAGCCTTTGGTCGTGTCATGCGCGCCGAAATATATCGCATTCAGGTAATCCTGGAAGGCGAAATTCGCAGAGGCGTACAGGTAACCATGGCTGAAGACCTGCGCGCTCTGTGCGAGCGCCTCGTAGAGCTGCTGCTTCACTCCCTGGAATTTGCTGCTTCCCAATGCGGCTATCATGTCTCCTGTGCTGTTGAGGGTGTAGTTCGCCAATGCGCCGAAGGCGCTCTCATTGCACTGATTAGAGCATACTGTAGACGCGGTCGGAAGGCTGTCGAAGCTGTAATTCGTGCCCAGATCATACGTGGCTTCATAAGGCAGGCCGCCAATGCTTGCGTTGAAAGCGAATCTCGAAGCCTGCGTTATGTTGGAGACCTGGACGAGCGGCACGCCGAATTCATCCTGGACGAGCAGGTAGAGCTTGGACTCGTCGCCATAGGTCGCAGTGGGCACAAGCACCAAGTGCAGTCCATTCTGATAGGCCGCTTCGACCTTGTCGTACACGCCTCCTATCTCCCCTATGGATCCGTCGCTGTTCACCGTACCAGTGATCGTAAAATCAGTTCTCAGCTTTTTATTGCCGAGTGCCGATATCGCCAACAGCGTCATGGCCGCCCCGCCGCTCGGACCCGTAACATTCGAGTCATCGGACACTATCGTGTATGCAAAATTATACTTTGTGAAATTGAGGCCAAGATAGGTTGATGCATACCTCGCCGCAGTCTGCGCAGACTGTAACGTGTCGGATCCCACTGTTGCAGGCCCCACCACGGTCACGTTGCCGCTGCCGGCGGTCACGTTGAGGTCTATCATGGTCAATGCAGAGCCGGTGTTAGGTATGACGGCCGGTGCGGGTATCGATGCCGTGCCTATGGTGCGCGCACTCACGCATCCCACAAATGAGAGCGAAACCAACAGCACAATCAAAAGGTACCTACCCATCATCATATCCCCACACCCATTTTTGAATCAAAATATAAAAGCCTATTGATGCTGCGTTCGGTTCTGTCCTACCGGCGGAACTCTCACGGTTATGTTCATGCTCCGGCTTACGATGTAATCCTCGGTGAACATGGTGACGAAAAGCTTTGTGCCGTTGTTTATGCGCGGCAGCGTATAGTTTATCATGTAAGTATAATTCGATCTTGGTCCAAGCATCATAAGGTTTTTGCCCAGGATGTAGCTCGCGGTGTTTGGGCTCCTGCTCACCATGAAGAATGATACGTTCTTGCCCGCCTGCTCGTTGTTCGAGACGTTCGCATTGAAGCCGAGAAGGCTGAAGGCGGCTCCGGCATTCGTGTACTGAACATACACTCTTGGCATCAGGCTGTTTATCGCGGTGTGCTGCTCGCTGAGATACGCGCTGTGGGCATACATCGCTACGGGCAACAGAAGCAGCGACAATACGATGATGCCGTACAGTATCGGCATTTTGCCTTTCAACCTGTCCGAATCGTTCCTGTCCAACCTGTTGGGGCAATAATACACCGCTATTGCCAGAGGCAGGACCGCGACGGAATATTCTCCGAGATTCCTCCACGAGAACAGGAATACTGCCATGGTCGCCGCTGCCAGCAGCGGCTTCAGGCTTTTGCAGTACAGGTAGAACAGCGCCATCAGGAACAGGAAGACCGTCACCGAGGCGAAGGTCGCATAGCGGTACGGCAGCATGTAGAACGAGGTGGCGAACTGCATGAGATTGGATCCGTAGGGCGCGAGCGTCTGCAAACCGAAGATGCCGAAGACGCTGTTGAAGAATGCGGCAGGCACTATCATCACGTAGTACGAGTTGATGAGTGCGAAAACTGCGAACGATACAATAATCTCTTTGACGGCCACGCTCCTGCCTTCCTCGTTCAGCGCCAGTATATAAAAGAACGGGAGCAAGAACCAGGCGAGCTGGCTCATGCTCGCGGCCAGGCCGAGCAGAGCGGCAGATAGCATGTGCCTATGGCGTTCAAGATACGCCATCGTCGCGAAGAGCAGCGCTATCGAGTGTATCGGATCGTAGAATATCCCGAAGCTTATTACAAGCCATACCCCTGATGCCAGCAGCGCCTTCCGGCCGAATCCGGATTTGTAGTATAATATGAAAGCGGTGAGCACGTTGATGAACACGCTTATGACTGTGTAGATGCCAAAGGACTGCGCCGAGCTGTCGCCAAGGGCTTTGAGGCCGAGCAGAGGCACGAAGGAGAGGGAGATGAAACTGAGCGCCGGGTAGGCATACCTATTCTCGTACAGCCCGTTCAGCTGCGGCGTCGGGACAAAATTATAAAGATTGTTTATGTAGGCCATGCCCACGACGTAAGGGTTCTGCCCGTGCACGAAGAGATACGAGCTGTAATACGAATACACGAGTTCATCAAGCGGCGGTATCGAAACAGGGTTGACCACGTACATTATGGTGAACGAGAGCGCCGCAACAACAACCACGACGATCAGCGCCGTGAGATAGAATTCAATTCCTTTGGGCTTTTTCATCGAGCCGCTGGTCGCGTAGAACGCAAGCACCGATGCGATCGCAGCGGCGAAGACGAAGATGCAAGAATAGGCGATAGCCAGGAAGACTGGCAACGGGGTTATGTCAAACACAGCCTCATACGCTATCAACGCAGCGGACGCCAATGCCGCTGCAGCTAGCACAGCAATGTTGTCCATCCTTCTGATGGCCCATGTGGCAATCAGTAGGAACAGGCCTATGCCTGTGAGCGCGAACAATCCAAGCGTCGCAATAAGAGAAAAGTACTGCTGGTTGGTGAAGAGCAGGTACGCAAGTCCAATATCAATCGCGCCAAGGGCGACTAGCAGTGTCCTCACAACGCTCATCTTGCCGTCCATGCTTATCCATCTCTGTTGCAGCCAGGCCGGTCTGTCACTTCAGGTTCTCGAGCTTCGTCGAGTTGATCCAAAGCCTGTCGAATCTCTCTTCGGCCTCGCGATGGTTGATGCTGACTATGTGCTCGCTCTTCCTGTTTATGATGTTGAGCGGAGGTATCTTGTAGGCCGTTCTGCCGTCGATAAGCATGCGCTCGTGCTGCTCGTTCGCATCGCCGTCGTTGAGCACCTTCAGCTCGAAGACTATGCCCTTGTTGCCGAGCTCGTTCTTGAAGTCGCTGTAGTTCCTTATGAATTCGCTGCCGAGCCGGTCGCGCTTCGCGAGCACCGAGACGCTCTTGCACTTCTCGAGATTGCCGTTCAGAAGCCTCGATAGATTCACCAATCCATTGGCGTCGAAGTGCATGTCGAGTATCTTCAGGTCTCCCTCAAGCTTCGACATGAGCCTTTTCGATAGTATCATGACATTGGTGTAGGGCGTCTGCGGGTCTATGCTTATGGGCCTTGCAGCTCTCGTGGAGCCGGGCCTGCTGCGCACGTCGATGAAAAGGTATGCCCCTATCAAGAAAGGCATAATGCCCCCCAGGTAGGAGATCAGGAATATGGGATAGCTGCCGAAGTTCACCATAGATTCTATCACGGCCGTCGCCAGTATCACCATCAATCCGGACAGCGCCAATGCCGCGGCGCTGAGCACCATGCGCGATCTGGAGAAGAGCCACATGGCGCCTATCGTGAACACTATGACCGCGAACGGCAGCATTAGGAAAGTCAGGTAGAGCGCGACTGTCATCGTCGTGGACTGCGATATCAGCGAAAGTATTGGCGCAGTGGGGCTTATGTTGTAAGTGCTCACTATGCCCAACGCCTCGTGGTACGCACCCACGGAGAATGCCAGCTTCTCCATGAAATGGCATGCGGAAAGTATCGATATCGCTCCGCCTGCAAGCGCCAGCACCGGCATGAGCTGCTCCTTGCTTACCCTGGCCATCATTACCGATTCTACGTTAGAATTTAAAAGTATGTAGCTTTTGTGTTCAAAGGAGCATCAATCCGTAATAGATCGAGGTTGCGATCACTATCCCGGCAAAGAGCAGGGGTATCGCCGGCAGCGCTTTCTTGTATCTCCTGAGCACCAGCATGTTCAGCATCAATCCAAGCATGGACCCGAACACCACGACGAAGCTAAGCATGAAGTTGAGGTCGACCTTGTACGCCGCGACCGCCAGCATCAAGGGCACTGCCAGATCGCCAGTTCCCAGTGCGGTCATCGCAGGCATGAGCGCCATGTTCTCCCTGGTCATCTTGTCCACGATGCCTCCCTGCTTCTCGAGGGCCGGCTTGCTCTTCGCGTACTCCTTCTGCTCCTTCGCGGTCAGGTAGCTCATCGGCACGGCCTTTGTCTCCCTCACCATTATCAGGAAGGAAAGATTGTTCTGCACGGCCATGTCGCCAAGTGCTATCATGTGCTTCGTCACGAACACGGCTATGAAATCATAGACGCCCAGAAGGGCCATGAAGACAAGGGCAAGCTCGAAGCTGAAGCTCAATCCGAGCGCGACCCCGACCCCGACGCTCGCTATTATCGCAGTCGTGTTCCTCAACCGCGGTATCCTGTTCTTCGCTATCACCAATATCATTGCAGGTATCAGCGCGGCGACGAAGGACCAGACGCTGCTGGAGCCGAATACCCCCGATTGGGCGTTGTTCGCCAGCACCGCGACTATGATGGAGAAGACGATGAATGAAGATAGGAGGACAATCGCGCCCTCAAAGACGACGAAGAGCTTCCTGCCCTTGTAGATCTTGAATATGAAAAGCAGTATGACGGAGAAGACGATTATGTAGACTATGTAGAACAGCGCGCTTGCGGGCGAGGATATGACCTGCGCGCCGGTCAGCTCCTGATAGGTCGCGCCGTTGAAGACCTGCGTCGCGAGGAGCAGGCCGAGAAACTGTACGATCATGAACATCGTCAGTATCTGGATCAGCTGCCTGAACTCTATGACTTTCGGCGGCAAGGACTCACGTGTACCATTTGGCAAAAAACATTTATATACTGTCCTGATTATTGCCCGATGATGGCTGACGCTGAATGGTAAAAAAAGAAAAAAAGAAGAAGCAGACCTTTCGGCCTGCTTTATATCATCTCTATGCCCGCAACGAAGCTTGTGTCGACAACCGCTTCCCTGTCTATCTTGGCGGTCCCGAACCTCGGCTTCACGCCGGTGACTATGGACATGACCTTTATCTGGTCGCCCATCTCCGGTATCAGCCTTGCGCCGAATATCACGTTCGCCTTCGCGTCAAGATTGTCGGTTACGCCAGCTCCAACACGCGTCGCCTCCTCTATGGTCAGAGAGTCGCTGCCTGTGACGTGGACCATCGCGCTCTTCGCGCCTTCGAGATCGACGTCAAGCATCGGGTGGTTGAGCGTAGACTTTATCGCCTTCTCCACTCTTTCGGATCCGTGGCCGTAGCCGAGGTTTATGACGGCCGTTCCTGCATCGCGCATGACCGACCTCACGTCAGCGAAGTCCAAGTTTATCAGGCTCGGAAGCATTATCGTGTCTGCGATTCCGCGCACCGCGTTGGTCGCGATGCTGTCTATCAACTCGAACGACTTCTCTATCTGAAGATTAGGCGCATAGCTCATCAGCCTGTCGTTCTCGATCACTATCGTGGTGTCCGCGTTCTTGCTGAGCTGCTGCAGGCTCCAGTCCGCCTTTACCTTCCTGCTCCTCTCAAGAGAGAACGGGTAGGTGACGAATGCGACCACTAGAGAGCCCTGCTCCTTCGCAAGCTGTGCGACGACCGAGGCTCCTCCGCCTCCTGTCCCTCCGCCCATTCCTGCGCAGACGAAGACCATGTCGTAGCCGGAGATCACATTCCGTATCTCCTCCCTGCTCGCGTCAGCGGCCTTCATTCCCAACTCCGGGAATCCGCCTGCGCCAAGGCCTCTTGTCAATTCCTTCCCTATCAGCATACGGGTGTCAGCCCTTATGGTGTTGAGGTGTTTTGCATCCGTGTTCAGAGCGATTGTCTTTGCGCTCCTTATGCCGCTCTTGTAGAGCCTGTTGACCAGGTTCGATCCCTGGCCGCCTATCCCTACTACAGCCAACTTAGCAACGAATGAATCCATATCTTCCATTCAACCACCCTATTAGCCTACCATCTCGAGGTCGCTGTATTGCGCCTCCTTCTTCTCCCCGAGATGCCCTACGATGCTGGCTCCCTTCACTCCGCACACTATGGCGACTATCTCTATCTGGTCGTCGTAGCCCGGCATCAGCCTGGCACCCCACTTTATGTTGGCCTTCTGGTCCATGCGCTCGGTTATGATCTCTCCGGCCTTTATCGCATCGCCTATTGTCATCGATGCTCCTCCGGATATGTGTATCAATGCTCCAGATGCGCCTTCGAAGTCAACATCAAGCAGCCTGTTCTTCAGCACAGATTCGGCCGCAAGACCGACCTTGTCGGTTCCCTTGCCGCTTCCGACAGCGATGAAGCCGACTCCGCCTCCGCCCATGATGCTCCTCACGTCGGCAAAGTCTATGTTTATCAGGCTCGGCTGGGTTATGGTCCAGACCAGTCCGCCTATCGCCTTCGCCATGACCTCGTCCGCAAGCGCGAACGCGTCGTTCATCGGCAGGTTCGGCACCAGCTTGACCAGCCTGTTGTTGTCCAATATGATTACGCTGTCGCTGAAGTTTCTGAGCTTCTGTATGCCCTCTTCAGCCTTTACCTTCCTGACCCTTTCGAGGTCGAACGGGTAGGTTACCATCGCCACGACGATCGCTCCCTGTTCCTTCGCGATCTGCGCAGCTATCGGAATGGAACCGGTTCCGGTTCCGCCTCCCATACCACAGCATAGGAATGCAATCTGCGCTCCGGAGAAGATGTTCTCAAGCGCCTGCCTGTCCATCTCCGCTGCCTTTGCGCCCAAATTCGGGTCTCCGCCTGCGCCCAACCCCCTTGTCAAGGTCTTTCCGATAAGCACCTTCTTTATGCGCTCGTCGATTATCTTGAAGTGCTGCGCGTCCGTGTTCACCGCAATAAATTCAGTCCCCTTCACGCCGACTTTTATCAATCGGTTGACTATATTGCAGCCTGCGCCACCCAACCCCACAGTAACAATCTTTATTTCCGTGGAGCTGAACTGCTCTTCCGCGTCCTTCGTCTGACCTAATACTTCACTTACCATGTCGCTCATCTGATCGCCAGTGAAATTTAATCTGACAAGCTTTAAATGCTTTATGTTTTTTTATGGGATAACGGCTGTCTTGAAGCAGAGGGGCTCAAAATGGCTTTTTATGCCTTTTTGAGTAGCGAAGTAAATGAAGCGACTGTTAGAGACAAGGGCATTTTCATATACTTTGGTAGCCGCAAAGATACTAGGATATGGTAATATTACATTATTCCAATACCCCGCGCACGGATTTTCCGGCCCGCGCAAACTCGCCCTGCCGCACGAACGCAAAGTGCCATGTACTTCTGGTTTTGCAGTTATTTGCTGCTAAAAAAGTGTAACATTATTTAAATACTGCCTTGGATAACCTTTTGAAACTAATCCCGTGATGGCATGGCCGAAGAACTCAACCCGTTCAAGATAGCGCAGAGACAGTTAGACGATGCGGCAGGCATAATGGGCCTCGACAAGCAGGCCCACGCGCTGCTGAGGGAACCGATGAGG
Source organism: uncultured Microcaldota archaeon (assembly GCA_903858385.1). Lineage (GTDB taxonomy): Archaea > Micrarchaeota > Micrarchaeia > Micrarchaeales > Micrarchaeaceae > CAIOIN01. Next base: position 8,883 of record CAIOIN010000075.1, read on the forward strand.
ACGGTCGTCGCCAACATACCCGTCAAGATGAGAGACGGCACGACCAAGGCCTTCACCGGCTTCCGTGTCATGTACAACAATGCGAGAGGGCCGGGAAAAGGCGGCATAAGATTCCACCCACAAGAAAGTCTTGACACCGTCAAGGCGCTTTCGGCATGGATGACGTGGAAATGCTCACTGGCGAACATACAGTTCGGCGGAGCGAAGGGCGGAGTGATCTGCGACACCAAAACAATGAACCCGCAAGAGCTCGAGAACCTCTCAAGAGCTTATATGCGCGCGTTCAGGAACGTGCTGGGCCCGAACATTGATGTTCCTGCACCAGATGTCTACACGACGCCGCAGATAATGGCATGGATGATGGACGAGTACAGCAAAATGTCCGGCCAGGACGAGTTCGGCATGATAACCGGCAAGCCATTGGAGATCTGGGGCTCCGAAGGAAGATTCGATTCGACCGCTTTGGGCGGCATGTACGTGTTGAGAGAGGCTGCGAAGCTCAAAAAGATAAAGATGAAGAACGCGAAGGTCGTGATCCAAGGATTCGGCAATGCTGGTACTTTCGCTTTTGACCTTGCAACCAAGATGTTCGGGGCGAAGGTAGTGGCCATAAGCGATTCGACTGGCGGGGTCTACTCGGACAAAGGGCTCGATTACGCCAAGCTGAAGAAGGCAAAGGACGAGACGGGCAGCGTGCAGGGCTACAAGGGCGCGCAGAGCGTGACCAACGAGGAACTACTGGAGCTTGATGCCGATGTGCTGATACCAGCCGCGATAGAGAACCAGATAACCCAGAAGAACGCCGGCAAGATAAACGCCAAGATTCTTCTTGAGCTCGCCAACGGGCCGGTCACTCCATCAGCAGATGAGATACTGATACAGAACGGCGTCTTTGACCTGCCGGACTTCCTGGTAAATTCCGGAGGCGTGATAGTCTCGTATTTCGAGTGGGTGCAGAACCGCGGCGGATACTATTGGGGTGAGAACGAGGTCTACAAGAAACTCGACACCATAATAACGAAATCCTTCAACGACATGATCCAGACGCAGAAGGATTACGCCGGCAAAGGGAAGAAGATAAGCCCAAGGATGGCCGCGTACATAATCGCGGTCGGCAGGGTCGCAGCTGCGATGAAGGTCAGGGGCTGGTATTGATATCGTTCTTGGAAAGGAACCTCTTCACGCTGCGCATCAGCTTGCCCGAGGCAGTGCGATCGGCCAAGAGTATGCGAACCCATCCGGTGTAAGCATCGGGATTCCTGCTCACGTCATCTTTCAGAAATTCCATCGTGGCCCATTTCCAATCCT
>CAIOIN010000076.1 GCA_903858385.1 uncultured Microcaldota archaeon
ATGGCAAGCGTTATCATGAATATTATAGTGGGATTAATCTCATCGCTCCTTGGCACGGAATAGAAGTCCATCAGGAACTCGAACGGCTTCAGGATCCTGTTGCCGCTCATCATGGACGGAGCCACCTCCTTGTCTTCTAGCTCCTCTATGGAGCACTTGCCGCCTGCAGCCTTGGTCACCGCCTCCTTCACCTCAACGAGCCTCTTCTTCGGAATCCATCCCTCGACCACGAAGGTCTTTCCGGTCTTCTTGAATCCCGCGCTGACCGTCGCCCTTTCGTACTCTATGTCCAGCATCTCGGTGAGGCCGGCGATCTGCAAATATTGCCTGTCCTTTATCTCCTTGAATTTGAGGTCTATCTCCTTCAGCCTGTTCAGGGCTTCGCCCCGCTCCTTCGTGACCAACTTCCTCATCTCCGCTTCAGGCGCAGAGGTCACATACCTGTCCTTCAGATTAAGTTCAACCGACTTTATGTCCTTGATTATCTCTTCGAACTTCGCACTCTGGTTCTTGTCGAACGCTATGAACGCAAGCTCCCGCTTCTTATCGACCTTCTTTGTCATGAGTTCATGCTTTATGTTGCTGCTCTTGAGCTGGTCCTTGAGCTCCTCCATGCCCTCCTTGTCTACGGTGAAGGCGCGGAACGAGAGCACTTCGCTCTTCAATTTGCTGAAGTCCACGTCAAGTCCGCTCAATATGTCAGAAAGCATAAGCGCATTGTCCAATTCCTTGACGCTCTCCTTCAGCACCCTCCTTTCTTCAGTAAGCTTGAATATCTCGTCCACTACCTTCGAACTCTTCGTCTCGGCCAGCAGATGGTTAAGATCCAACTGGGCCAGCGGTTTCTTCGAATCGATGCTCTTCGGCGCGCCGAGCATCGAGAGCGCGCTCTTCATCCTTACGAGCTGGTCCGATATCTCCGGCAGCCTCTCCGACGGAACGTCGTCCGCAAGGTGCAGCTTGCTCTTGCTCAGGTGCATTATGCCCAGCCTGTGCAATGCACTGACTAGCTCATAACGCACGGAGCCTAGCGCTATGATTCGGATTTTCTGCATTGGTTCTGTTGACAACAACTTCAAACACCGAGTATGAGGTCTGTAAGCTTCTTCGCGATCTGCGACCTTGACCTGTCGCTCAACTTCTTTGACTTTATCGCCCTCGCCTCCGATTCGCTCTTCTCGACCGCCTTCTTCCTCATCGCGTCGAGTTCTGTCACTGCCTTTCTCAATTGTTCCGCCTTCTTCTCTCGCGCGCCGTTCTCCGCATCCGAGAGCATCTTAACAGCCTTGTCCTTCGCATTCCTTATAACCGTCTCGCTGTTCTGCTTTGCATCGGCAACTAGTTTCTCTGCGCGCTCCTCGGCTTCCTGAACTTCATTTATAGACTTTGCACTATCGGTCATACATTTACCCCCTGAAGCAGATCCGCTACTATATTGGAGGAAATGCTTAAAAAGATATGTTGCTTTTCGGGGAATTGCAGGATAGACGAACCCCACAGGCAGGCATAAATATTATTGATGAGAAGAAACTGCATACGATAAAATCAGTGTCAAAAATGCAGAGAGCGCAACCAGCGCCGAGCCAATCGGCAATAAAAAGCCTGCCCGACGCCATCCAAAAAAGCCTGGACGAATTCATCATACACATAAAAGATGTCTGGTTCTTCGTTCCTGACGGCAAGCCTAATGCCAAGTGGGTAGTGTCATACGCGGACATGCCTCCGGAAACGGACACCAACGACAAGGGCTTCAAGGAAACGAGCAGATACGCAGGCCCGCTTGAGCGGGCGAGGGCTCGCGCACTCTACCGGGCGCGCCAATCCCCCCTCAACATATCCTTAGGTACTGCATCCGACAGACCCAGCAACGCATGGAATCGTGAGTACTGGGAGACCAACGAAACTTTGGTCCATCTGGCGAACAACTGCAAAAGGGGCGAAGCCTCGAGGGAAGCCATAGACAGGGTGCGGAACGCTGCGCTCAATCGCATCTGGGGGAAAGCAAAAGAAGAGGTATGGAGGGAGATAAAAGATATAATACCCCTTGAAGGCCCCAACAAGATAAAAAATGACGACCTGAATGCGATGATAAATTCCGTCGCGAATCCCGTGGCGATGGAGTTTGCATCCGCTGCAGTGTTGATGGCAAGGGCAAAAGTGGTGCAGGACATTGATTTCGCGCTCAAGGACACCCACACAAGCCGCGCCGCCAGAAGAATGGAAGTGTGGGAGAAAGGCTACTGCCTTGCCGCTGACATAAACGGGATTCTCTATGCCTATTCGGCGTTGCCGATACCTCCAGAGCAGCTGCGCATGCGGATATAACTCCAGCAAGGCAAAATTCACAGCGCAAAACCAATAAAAGCCTTCCTCGTTCATTATAACTGGTTCTATGAGTCCTTCCAATATCGGGGCCTACAAGGTGGAGGGCAAGGTTGATTACGATCTCTTCGCCGAGCAGTACGGCCTGAAGCAGATAGACAAGGAATTGGAGAAAAAGATAGAGAAATACACGGGACCATTGCATTTCCTTTTGAAGAGAAAGATATTCTACGCGCATCGAGAACTGGATTGGATATTGGATGAGTACGAGAAGGGCAATCCCTTTTACCTGTACACCGGCAGGGCGCCTTCCGGCCCGATGCACATCGGCCATCTCATTCCGTTTGTCTTCGCCAAGTGGCTGCAGGACAAGTTCGACGTCGACATCTACATACAGATACCGGACGAGGAGAAGTTCCTTGCAAAGGACCTCAACCAGAGCCTTGATGAGATACACCAGGTCGCGATCGACAACGTGTTGGACATAATCGCCCTGGGATTCAAGAAGAAGAAGACGAAGATATTCTTCGACACGCAGTATGCGGGCAAGATGTACAAGCAGGCGGTCCGTGTCGCGAAGCACATAACCTTCTCGACCGTCAAGGATGCCTTCGGCTACGGCAATGACACCAACATAGGCGCCTTGTTCTACACAAGCATGCAGGCAGTACCGGCATTCCTGAAATCGGCCGAAGAAGGGCATAACATCCCTTGCCTGATACCACTGGCCATAGACCAGGACGTACATTTCAGGGTAGCGAGAGACGTCCTCGCAAAGCTCGGCTACTACAAGCCTTCAATAATCTACACCAAGTTCCTGCCCTCGCTCAACGGCGAATCGAAGATGTCATCGAGCAACGAGAGGAGCGCCATATACCTCAACGACACCCCGGAAGCCGTCAAAGAGAAGGTCGGCAAGGCACTCACCGGCCAGCAGGCGACTGCAGCGCTGCAGAAGAAGCACGGCGGCAACCCGGACGCATGCATGGTGTGCCAGTACAACAAGTTCTTCTTCGAGCCGAATGACAAGAAGCTCGAGTACATACTTAACGGGGAGCGCAACGGGACCATACTTGCCGGGGAGCACAAGGCCGATCTCACGAAGAAGATAAACGCATTCCTCAGGAAGCACAAGAGCAAGAGGGAGCATTACAGGGAATACCTTGACGACTACATGGTTCACGATTAGTTGATGCAATGCCACGCAAAAGCAAGACGAAGAGCGATATCAAGAAGCTGGGGGTTAGCACCGCGAAAGGCTCGGTAATATTCGTGGCCGCGCAGGTTTTCAGTTCGGTCATAACGCTGCTGCTGCTCATCGGCATGACCAGGCTGCTGAAGCCCGCGGAATTCGGCTTCTACAGCATCGCTGTCGCATTCTCCGCAGTGCTGGGCATGGGCGGCAACTTCGGAATAGGCACGGCCTTGAGGAAGATGCTTCCCGAAAGCGCGAAGAGGCAGCGCACATTGGACCTGATAAACAGCAGCTACTTCATCTCGACCGTGCTGGCGCTCGTGATATCCCTTCTCGGGATAGTCTTCAGCAGCTGGATAGCGGTCAATGTGTACAATGATGCGGCGCTCTCCCTGCCGCTGCAGATAGCGTCGGCTGCGGTCTTCCTGTCGGTTATAATGAACACGACCCTTGGCGCGCTTGTCGGCATAGAAAGGGTCAAGGAGGCCGCGGTGACAGACATACTGTATTCAACGTTCCAGCTCATCGCTTCCGTGCCCCTCGTGCTCGCCGGCTACGGAATAGCCGGAGCCATGTTCGGCTACGCCCTCGGCTTCGTCGTCGGAATATTGATCGGCGTCTTCTACCTAGTCAAGAAGATAAACTACAAAATAACAGCTCCAATAAAGAAGACCGTGAACGAGCTGCTGCACTTCTCCGTGCCCGTGGCGGTATCGACCGTCGCGAGCGTCGGAGCGACAAACTTCGCGGTGCTCATACTCGGCGTCTATGCGACCGCCTCTACGGTCGGCAACTACAGCGCAGCGTTCAGGCTCGGCAGCATATTCACCATAGTGCTGACGTCGCTGACCTTCATACTTCTTGCATCTTTTTCGAAGGCGTTCTCCGACCGGAACATGTCGAAGAGGATAGAGCACATATACAACAGCAGTTTGCGCTACTCTTTAGTGTTCATACTGCCGCTGCTGGCGTACGTGATGGCTGCTTCCGCGCCGCTGACCCACCTGCTGTTCTCGCACCTGTACACGCTTGCGCCTTTCTACCTGTCGGTGATAGCTTTCGGCATAACTCTCGGGATAATAGGCAGCTTCGCTGGCATTCTTATCATAAGCTATGGAGACACCAAGAAATACATGTACTACCAGATCGCGATCATAGCGGTTGAGCTCGTATTGCTGATGGTGCTGACGCCACTGCTGGGCGTCACCGGCACGCTCCTGGCCGCGTTCGTGATAGCGCCTCTGCTGTCCGATGCCCTGTTCATGCTCGCGCTTGAGAAGCAGTTCTCCATCGGCATCGATATTGACATGATGATAAGGACGATAATCCCGTCATTGCTGCTGTGGCTGCTTGCTACGATGATCTCTGCAGCATTGGGACAGAGAATACTTGTGATAGCCATAGATGCGGTGCTGATACTGCTGCTGTACCCGCCGCTGATGGTACTCTTCAAAGCGATCGACAGGAAGAGCGTGGCGTTCATAAGGGCCGTTGCCGGCACCCTTGGATTCGCCGGCGTGCTGATGGACTATATTTTGAAGTACGCGGAATTCTTCATCAGGTAAAAGCAAAAGGATTTATAGAAAAACGTCAATTCTATCTTGAATGCCCTGGTAGCTCAGTGGTAGAGCGATCGTCTTGTAAGCGATAGGTCGAGGGTCCAATTCCCTTCCAGGGCTGTGATTTCAGAGTACGATTTCCTCAATTATCTATTACTAGATTCCGATAAGCTTCCCTCAGCTTTACACAAATAATCAGAAAAGTGCCGATTAACTGTGTAAATAAAATATTATTTGTGCAGTTATGTTAAAAGAACTCCACCTGCGCCACTTTCTATGAAATTAGCAGAATTAGCTGTGAGATTGCCATTACTGCATAAAAGTGGTATGTCAAACGCAATTTGGGTTCCTTGTCTCGAAAGCTGGACTTTTACCGCAACCCCAGATACATTTGCACTTATGCTTTCAGCCTGTTGCATATCTGAACATAGATACCCATAATCACCCTTAACATTCGAATCGCAACCAAATCCTTGATTTAGACCCGATTCCCAAGCCGTTTCCCATGCAGTAGTCTTGTTTTGAACTGCACCGATATCTGCACGCCCAAATATAGTCGAATTTACTATAGAAATACTTGTAGTTGAGGATGCTTTGGCGCTAAATATACTCATTGCGTTTCTGACTTGAAACAAGCAGGTATCTTACTGAG
>CAIOIN010000077.1 GCA_903858385.1 uncultured Microcaldota archaeon
ACGACATCTATGCCCTTGCTGTCCGCAAGGTCTATCAGCTTCTCGATCGGATCCTCTTGCTTTATCATGTTGAGGTTGCCGCCGTCCGTGTGCTTGTCCTGCCTCGAGTTGCCCTTCTCTACGGCTGTGATCTCGAGTCCGCACATGCTGCACTTGTAAGTGACTTCAGTCAGCTCGAGATCCTCGCTCAGTATCAGCTTCGTCACGTTGTCGTTCTTCAGCGCATTCCTGACGTTCTCGTAGCCGTAGGTCGCCATGCCGTTCCTCGACACTTCGTTGAGCAGCTTCTCCATCGTCGCGTTCTCCTTCACTGCCGCCTGTTCCGAGAGCAGGTTCTTCGCCTTCTCGAGGAGCTCGTCCAATCCGGATTCATCGGTGTAGCCTATGTCGAAGGTGCCGAGCACCTTGACCTGGTAGTTAAGATTCTTCGACCTTATGAAGTTGTCCTTCGCCGGCCCGGGCCCGCCCACTATCAGTCCGTTGATCTTGAACTGGTACTTTGCGCACATCTCGTTTATCGCGACGCCCACGTTCTGGTAATAATTTTCAATGCTCTCCTCTATGATCCTGCCGAACCTCGCGGAGCTCTGGCCTCCCTTGCTCATCTTCGCGTGCGCAAGCGACTTTATCTTCTTGTCCACGACCACGTTGGTGCCCTTGAGCATGGCGACCGTAGCCTCCCTGCCGTCCATGACCACGAGCGCGTAGGCATCCTTCGCCTCCATCATCGCCTCTAGCGGCTCTAGCAGGAACGACGAATCGCACCTGTACATGTTCGACTTTATCGGCTGCGGCGGCTCTATGGAGAAGAGCTCTATGTCCGGCTTGGCCTGTATGCTCGATATGTTCCCGGCAAAGACCGCGAAGCCGTTCTTCGGCGGTTCCTTGTAAAGCCTGAGGTACTGTATGATCTTGTCTATGGCTCCCTGCACGTTGAGCCTTGTTGACTTCGATTTTATGTTGCCCGCCTGTCCGTGTTCTTCCTTCAGCTTGCCTATCTCGTCGGTTATCGAGAAGTCATGGGGCACGTAGATGCTTATCAATTCTGTGCCCTGGCCCTTGACCGAGTTGAGTCTCTTCAGTTCCTTCTTTATATTGTACTCCTTTTTCATCTCCATCAATCCGCATTAGCTTCTACTGCTTGCCTATGACCTTCTTGCCCATGTACGGCACGAGCGCATCAGGCACAGTTATCGTGCCGTCATCATTCGAATAGTTCTCGACGATCGCAACGAGCGTCCTGGTCGTCGCTACGGCCGTGCTGTTCAGCGTGTGCGCATACTTGCGCTCGCCCTTCTCGTCGTACTTTATGTCCAATCTTATGCTCTGCCAGTCCGTGCAATTAGAGCAAGAGACGACCTCGCGGTAGTCCTTCTGGCTGGGCATCCACACCTCTATGTCATTCTTCCTCGCCGCTACCGTGCCGATGTCGCCGGTGCATATCTCGACTACGCGGTAGGGCAGCTTCAGCTTTTGGAAGACCTCTTCGGCATTCTTCAACAGCTCGTCGAAGTACTGCCACGAATCATCTTGCCTTGAGAATATGAACTGCTCCACCTTGTAGAACTGATGGACCCTGAACATGCCCTTTGTGTCCTTCCCATGGGCTCCGGCCTCCCTTCTGAAGCACATGCTTATGCCCGCATACCTGAGGGGCAGCTGGCTTCCCGAGAATGTCTCTTCCGCATGCATGGCCGCCATCGGGTGCTCCGATGTGGATATAAGGAACAGTTCCTCATCCATCCTTTCATAGTCCTTCTTGCCTTCGACCTCCTTCGGGTCGCCTATCCTGTACAATGCGTCTTCGAAGTCCCCCAGCGCCGTCACGCCCTTATAATATTTTTTCTTCACCATGTACGGCGGCGATATTATCGTGTAGCCCTTCTTTGCCAGCATGTCAAGTGTGAACCTTATCAGCGACTGCTCCAACAGTACCATGTCCCCCTTGAGGTAATAGAACCTCGCGCCGGCGACCTTCGCAGCCCTTTCCACGTCTAGCATGTCGAGTTTTCCGAGTATCTCCTCATGGCCCTTCGAGCCCTTCCCGGTCACTTCGCCCCATTTCCTTATGGTCTTGTTCTGCTCCGAGCTCTCGCCGTACGGCACGGTCTCATGGAGCACGTTCGGCATGTTCCACAAAAGTTTGTCGATCTCCTCCTGCAATACCGGCAGCGTCTTCTCCCTTGCTTCTATCCCTTTTTTCACATCGCCGAGTGCCGCGACCATGCCGCTTATGTCCGCGCCCTTCTTCTTCGATTCTGATATCTCTATGCTCGCCTTGTTCCTCTTTTCCTGAAGGGTCTGGAGCTCTGCCTTCGCGGACCTCCATTCCTTGTCCAATTCTAGAAGCTTGTCCAACGAATAGTTGCTCTTGCGCTTTTCTAACGACTTCCTTATCGCGTCCACGTTGTCCCTGACGTATTTTGTCGTCAACATGCAACCATTTACGGTAATAATTGTGCATAAAAGCATAAAAATGAGTCGTGCAAGAATATAATGAAGCAGGGATAGCAAAGCCTGGTCAAATGCGGCGGATTTAGGGTCCGTTCCCCTAGCGGGTTCGAGAGTTCAAATCTCTCTCCCTGCATCAACCGAAATGATTAAAGCCACGCCCAACGATAAATCATGGAAGCATATCATTCGTGAATGCATGCACGCCAAATACGCGCTTTTGTCGATGATATTGATGCTGTCGCTCGTCCAGCTGCCTGCGGCATCTACGGTCACGCTGACCGGCACCTGCTCCGCGTCGATAATAAACCAGAGCTCCAACTACTTTTCGTTCAATCTCTCGAATTCCGGAGACGGCGCAGCCACGAGCATGCTCCTGGTGCCCCAGATTGGCGGGGCCACAACCTCCAATCTGACGGCCACGATACCGCTGGTGGCTCCCGGAAGCAATTACACCACGAAATTCTACCTGAGCAACTTCACAGAGCCCGGCAGCTACGCCGATTACCTGATGGCGAGCTATTCCCAAGGAACAGACACCTATGTCACCGTGTTCCCGTGCCTCGTCAATCTGATGGAAAAGGCGCAAAGCCTATTGCAGATAACGGAGATAAACCGCACCGGATCGCGGCTGAGCGTCACTGTCGTCAACATTGCAGGATACCCGATAGACACGGATGTCATAATCAAGACATCACCCGCGTTCAATGTGCAGCCTGCGCAAGTGCCTTTGCACATTAATCCCAACGGCCAGTCGACCGCGGTCTTCAACATCTCCATTCCGGACTACACCGGCGCCCAATTCCCGGTCGCAGCGGCAGTATCCTACTCCAATTCCGGAGTGCATTATGCTACGCTGAAGTTCACCGTGGTGAACTTTGCAGCGCAATCCAATAAAGTGCCGATAGTCACCATCGGCATCGTCGCGGTGATAATAGTCCTCATAGCCATGATACTGATCTCCTTCTTGAAAAAGAGGCCGAAGCAGCCGA
>CAIOIN010000078.1 GCA_903858385.1 uncultured Microcaldota archaeon
AGACCCGCGCCCGCCGATCCAATCACTGCACCCGTACCGAATCCGCCACCCTGAACCTTGTTGACCACTCCGCTGGTGAGTCCCTGATAGGCCAATTTAGCAGCAGGCTTGGCAAAGCGAGCAATCTGCGGTGCATGTTCAGCAGCGAGCACCGCTGCATGTTCTCCAGCTGCTTCCTCACCCAATCCGGGAACGAGAAACTCTCCAGCTTGTTCAGTACCGCGCCCTAGAGACTGAGCGGTATTGTGCGGCTGCGAGTATTCCTGTTCATCTTTCAAAGCCATATAAATTCTGCTTTCCTAACGATACATGTCAAACGGCAACAGGAGCAGGGAAACGCCCGGTCTCATTCCGAACCCGGAAGCTAAGCCTGCTTACGATATGTGTGTACTACCTTCGGGCGGGAAATCATATTGCTGTTTGGCACTTTTGCTTAATCATTTCAGGATCAGCGGAGCCTTTCCAAAATTATAAATGCCTGCGCCGTAGCGCAGGCCTGTTCCTTGGGTTAGCCAAGACAATCTCGGCGTTAAAATTATGAACAATTAGCTATTTAATACCATTTACTGGGATACCCCACTCTGTAGTAAGGTATATGAGCCTTTGCGCCAACAACAGTAGAGGAAAGTTGCGCATACCTGCGCCATACAAGTAGGTGAACGTAAGGCATACTGTGCCGTAGACGGGTCTGTTCCTTTGGGTTGTGCCTGAGCGTAGCGTAGGCAAGCGGCTTCCCGGGTTAGAGAATGAAGACAAATAGGCGCGAGCGCGAGCTAGGGAAAGCATTGGAGTACCGGATAGGCGAAATGGCGGGGATGTACGGCACGCCGGAGGGTGTGCTCAGCGAAGAGGCCGAGATGGATCGAAGACTGAGCGACATGAAGCTCAACGATTCAGTTGCGTCGCACGTTGACGCAGTGCTCCGTCTGGAGAAGCTGTGCGAGTACTTCTTCGACGTGCTCCACAAGGAAGTGGGGTACGAACTGCACGTTAAGGTCTCGCGGAAAGGGATAGAGACGACTGAAACGTGCAAGGAAGAGGCCAAAGTAGCCTAAGTTTTTTTCTTTTTCTTTTTTATTTTCTGTTTTTCGCATCAAATCTGATTCTCACAAGGGTGATACCATCTTGACCAATATAAAAAATGTTTTTGCCAGGCTGAAACACGTTTTCACCCCTGACAAAAACGAGAATGAGCTCAAGCTTGCACTTGGCTTTTCCACTGCGATTCTGGCAAGAGGCAAGACCATGAGCTACAAGTTCAACGGCAAGGGCGCCAACATGATCTTCGAAGAAAGGGCTATCTGGAAGAGGAAGACGAAGGAAGTGGTGCTCTACCCTTCGAAGGAGCCTAACCCGCACATAATCATCGTGGGCATGAGCGGCTTCGGCAAGAGCACCCTGTTGCGGTCGATGCTAAGGGACATAAACAAGGGCAACACACCGACAATAATATTCGATGCGCACGACGAGCACGAATCCACAGTAAAAGCGCTAGGGGGCAAGGTCCACGATTCTTCGTGTTCCGGGGTGAACATACTGGACCTCGATGGGTACACAGTCTCAGCAAGGATAGCGGAGCTGACAAACCTTTTGAAATCGGTGTACTCACTTGGCTACGTGCAGGCGATGAAGCTCAGCCAGTGCATGTGGTACACGTACCGCAAGTCCGGCGCGAACGGAAAGGAATCAACCACGCTATCGAAGACCCCAACCATCAAGGACCTCATGCGCGAGCTCGACATCTTCATAGCGAACTCTAGGACCCCCACCGATAGGAACACGCTGCTTCATCTGAAGGGGAGAATATCGCAGCTGGACAGCCCGGCCTTCGCAGGGGACCACGTCAGCATGAGCGACCTGAAGCACGGGACCAACTCCTTTTCGCTGAGCGCGATGAAGAGCGAGAGCATGCGCCTCGTATACCTGCATGAGTTGCTGCGCAGGCTCTACCAGGACATGAAGAACAACAAGAAAGAGCACGGAATAAGCATGTACATAATGATAGACGAGGCGGATTTCCTGATAAGCAGCACCGGCTCCGGGAGCTACATGGTAAACCAGCTCATAAGCGAGGGAAGGAAGTACGGCGTCGGAGTGATACTCGCCACGCACACCGCTTGCGATCTTGACAGGCAGATAGTGGCCAACACTGCAACGTTCATCGCGTTCTACCCACGCGAACCGAGCGATGTAAATTACATATCCAACATCCTGTCTGGGGGACTGCCCGAAAAGGCGCTCTCGGTCAAAAACCAATTGCACAAGTTAAAGGTCAACGAAGCAATCCTTCTTAGCGGCAGGTTCAAGGAACCAGTGCTGCTGAGGACGCGCAGCGCAATAACCGAATCGGAGCGAATTTCTCCGGCGATGGAACCAGTCAACCGCATCGGTGCGGTCGAAAAGGTCTTGACGCTCGCCAAAAAGCCCATAAGATATGAGAAGTTTATCGAGAAGTTCGGTCCTGCTGAAGAATCAGCCCTCTGCGCGATAGGCATCGACTGCCTAACTTTGGACTGCAATGGAGCAAAGGAGCGGTGGCTGA
>CAIOIN010000079.1 GCA_903858385.1 uncultured Microcaldota archaeon
CTCGCCACGGCAAAGTCCGGAAGGGGATGGGCGGTGCTGTGCATTGATCTCTTTTCTGACGGCAAGCTGAGGAATTTCCTCTTCGATGCACACAATCAGGGAGGGATTGTTGGGTCGATTCCGATTCTGGTCATAGACGTATTTGAGCACGCCTATTACCACAAGTTTGGCCCGGACAGGGGCGCATACCTGGGCGCGTTCATGGATAACATAGACTGGAAGAAGGTGGATGAGAGATTCGGCAGACGCGGACCCTGATCTTTGACGGCAGCGCGCTGCCGCGGTATTATATATTTTATCTTCTCTTCTTATTGCATGCAATTGTTTATGTTTAGGATAGCCAGCGCCCTCGTCATAGCGCTGATATACCTGCTTTTCGACGTGTTCAACAAGAGGAACGTTCCGGGAGCGTTCGCATACTTCACACTGGGTTACGGGTTCGTGCTGACGGTGCTTTACTTCAACATGAGCCAGATATTGGTCAGCAGCGCTATTGCGCTGGTCATTCTCGGCATCGGCTATGCCATCTACAAAGCCGGCCAGATAGGCGCCGCGGACATCATAGAGCTGGCGGCGATATCGCTGATGCTGCCCATGCAGCAGGCGCCTGTCCTCTTTAGCAGCGCAGCTCAGTTCAGCCTGCCGTTCATACTGTCAGTTATGGTGGCCGCAGGCATGGCAGCCATAATCATAGTGCCGGCATATTATCTGCCGAAGGCGAAGAGGCTGTTCAGGAAGCCTCTTGCCGCTTTCGTAGACAAGAAGGGCGCGTTCAAGGCCATCGTGATAATCGTGCCCTACCTCGCTCTGGCGCTCTTCCTTGATCTGGAAGCGAGTATAAATGCGGTGGGCCTCTTGATGCTGCTCTCCATGATGTTCGGCTCTTCGCTGCTGATGCTTTTCGAGAAGCCCATTACCGATTCGATGGTCGAGCTGGTTACCATAGACAAATGCGATGAGGGCGACATAATAGCCTTCAACCTCATGAAAAAAAGCGAGATAGATTCTATCAGAAAGAGGGTCAAGATCTTCGACCGGTTGGTGACAAAGGAGCTCATGGCCGAGATGAAAGCCAAGCGCGTCAAGGACAAGCTGCCGGTCTACAGGAACGCGCTGCCCTTCGCCGTGCCGATATTCATAGGCGTCGCGCTTTCAATCCTATTCGGCAACATAATCTTCTTCATACTGCCGATCCTGTAATGGTCGTGTGCAACGACGCGCGTGGCCGCCGAGGCATGTGGAGCCAATTCCGTTGCCGTAATCGGCACTTCGTTTTCAAGTAGATCGATGAATTCTGCAATTGATCAGAGGTCGCCGACCCAGGTGCAACCAGACGAGTCTCCCGAGTCGCATGAGCAGGGACCGCCCGGAGGGGCGGAGGTGCATGAAGGACTTGCACCGCTGCATGTCCAGGTAAATTCGTTGAGGTAGGAATTGTACCCCCAGCAGCCTACTGAAGATACGGTTGTCACCGTCGATACCGACGTGCTGGTGGATGATGAAGCGGCACTGCTGGTTGATGAACCTGCGCTGGTAGTCGTAGAGGCACTGGTTGTTGAAGTGGTAGATGTGGTC
>CAIOIN010000080.1 GCA_903858385.1 uncultured Microcaldota archaeon
CGCGTACGCCAGGTACAAGCGCATGATGGGCTTCAACGTCCTCTACCCGATGGGCTTCCACGCCACCGGCACGCCGGTGCTCGCCTTCGCCAAGAGGATAGCGAACAACGACAAGGAATTGCTGGACGAGCTGAAGCTGTTCCACATACCAGAAGAGGAGATAAAGAAGATGATAGACCCGGTCGCGATAGTCAACTACTTCATACCTGAAACAAAGAGGGGGATGATGCTCGCCGGCTATGGCATAGACTGGCGGAGAACCTTCGTGTCCATAGAGCCGCTTTACAGCAAGCAGGTCGAATGGCAGTTCCTGAACATGAAGGAGAAAGGATTGCTGACGAAGGGCAGGCATCCGGTGGGATGGTGCCCCAACGACAACAGCGTCGTGGGCCAGCATGACACGAAGCACGATGTGCAGCCGGAAATAGAGGCAGTTACGGCCATAGATTTCGAGGAAGAGAACGGCGACGCGTTCTTCTCCTGTTCCACCTACAGGCCCGAGACGCTCTACGGAGTCACCAACCTTTTCGTCAACGAGAAGATCGCGTATGTGTTAGCCAGGTTCAACAACCGCGACCATTACATGTCGAAGGATTCCGCGGACATACTCAAGCACCAATTCGATATCCAAATAATCAAGGCTGTTGATGCAGGCGAGCTGCTGAAGAAGAGGGCGGTCAACCCGATAAACGGCGAAGCAGTTCCGATATTGCCCGGCTATTTCGTCAAGAGCGACATCGGCACGGGAGTCGTCATGAGCGTGCCCTCGCACGCGCCGTTCGATTACGTGGCATTGGAAAGATTGAAGGCACAAGGCTACCCTATGCCGAAGATGGAATACAGGAAGCTCATCGAGCTAGATCCGGAGAAAGGCGCTGTCGCAGCCTCTGACACGCGGGAACGCGGCGCCATCAACAGAGAGATTCCGGCACTCGCGTACCTGAAGCTGATGAACCTGGAACTGACCGCGCAGGATGCCGACATTGAGCGGGCCACCAAACAAATCTACAAGGAGGAGGCGCACCGCGGCAGGATGATCGTGGGCAGTTATATCGGCATGCCGGAGCCGGAAGCAAGGGACCGGATAAAGCAGGATCTGATAAGGGAAGGCAATGCGACTGAAATTTACATAATGGGCAACGAGGATCCGGTCTACTGCAGGTGCGGCTACAGAGCCGTGATCAAAGTGGTCGAAGACCAGTGGTTCATAAACTACGGCGACAAGGCATGGAAGGAACAGGTGAGAGAGGCCTTCAGCCGCCTGACCGTATATCCTGAAAAGTACCGGCTGACCTTCGAGAGAGTCATAGAATGGATAGACCTCAGGGCGGCCGAGAGGGCCCAGGGCCTCGGCACGAAGTTCCCGTTCAACCCCAAGCATATAATAGAATCGCTGTCTGATTCGACGCTGTACATGTGCTTCTACACCTTCTGCCATATCCTAAGGTCAAACAACATCGCTCCAGAAGCGCTGAAGCCGGAGTTCTTCGATTACGTGCTCAACTCCAAGGGCAGCGCGGAAGCCGTCTCGAAGTCAACGGGCATGGACAGCGCATTGGTGCAGAAATGCAGGGAATCGTTCGATTACTGGTACCAGAACACGTCAAGGCATTCCGCACCCGATCTGGTGCCGAACCACCTGACCATGTACGTGTTCAATCACGTCGCCTTCCTCAACGAGGAGTACTGGCCGAAGCAGATAGTCGTCAACGGCATGGTCAATTATGAGGGGCAGAAGATGAGCAAGAGCCTGGGCAACATAATACCGCTGGTCGACGGCATAGAGAAGTATGGCGCAGATCCGCTGCGCTTCATAGAGATAGCCGGCGCCGAGCTTGATACGGAAACGGAGTTCAGCGCGAGCGGCATAGGCAGCGTCACCTCAAGGAACGAGATGCTCTACGGGACAATAACCTCGCTGCAGGGCATGCCGAGCAACGAGCTGAGGCACATAGACTACTGGCTGTACTCGAAACTGAACTCGAAGATAAAGCAGGCATCCATGGACATGGACGGCCTCCGCATAAAGAGCGCTTACACAAGCATCTACTACGATTCCGTATCGGAAATGAAGACCTACCTCGACCGCGGAGGCAACAACGCCATAGTGCTCCGCGAATTCCTGGAATCGATAACGCTCATGATCGCGCCGGTCATGCCACACATAGCCGAGGAGTTCTGGCACCTGTTGGGCAGGACGACGCTGGCTGCTACTGAACGCTGGCCCGCGGTTAACGAAGCCATGATAAACAAGGAGGAAGAGCTGGCGGAGACGATAATAGACGGCACCATCGCTGACATAAGTCAGGGACTGGAGCTGACCTCGAAGATAGACCAGAACAAGGGCAAGAGGTTAAAGTCCATAAGGATCATAATCGCGGACGACTGGAAAGCGGAAGCGTACAACGAGCTTGCTTCAAGCAAGAGCATATCCTCGGTGATGTCCGACCAGGCGCTTGCGGCAGTCAACCGCGATGTGCTGTCGAAGTTCCTTTCGCAGTTTGCGAAGAAGATGCAGACGCTGATGCCGATGGAGAAACTGACCAGCGCCTCGGCGCTGAAAGGGTTCGCTGATTCAAAAGATTATCTGAGCAAGAGATTCGATGCTGAGGTGACCATAGAGTCCGAAAGCGCGTCAAAATCCGCGAGGGCGCCACGGGCATTGCCCGGCAAGCCGGCGATAGACCTAGTCTGGGGGTAACACATGCGCAACGACCGAATATGGCACCTAGCAAACAAGTTCGACGTCTTCGTGTTCGACTGGGACGGAACGCTGAACAACATGCGCATCATAACAAAGGTCAACGAGTCCGTCAAGCGGGCTCTTGGGATATGGAACAGGGACAGCTCCATAAAGGACTTCAGGGGCATGGACTACAACCTGAAGCAGAGGATGGAGTCAAGCGAATCCTACAGGAACAGCCTGATATCGACGCTCGCGGAGATGGTGCTCGTATTGAGCAGGCCGAGGCTGCACAACGACACATTAGAGCTGCTGCAGATGCTCAAGAAGAGAGGCAAGCGCATCGCGATCCTGTCGAACGCCAGGAGCTACAGGCTGCTCAGCGAGCTCTCTTATCTGAAGATAACCGACTATTTCGACGTGATAATAAGCACGAGGGACATAAAGGCGATGAAGCCCAATCCAACTGGCCTCAAGGCCATACTGCACTTCCTCAAGGCCAAGCCGGGCTCGGTCCTTTACATAGGGGACATGGTCGACGACGTGCTCACCGCGAAGTTGGCGAAGGTGCCTTCCTGCGCGGTGGCAGACGGCTTCGACAGCTACCACAGGCTGAAGAGCGCGAAGCCGGACTACCTATTCAGCGGTATAGAGAGCCTGAAGGCCGCGCTGTAACTCCACACCAACCGAAGGTCACCACCATGGGAACAGAAGATTCTGTAGAGATAGAAGGCCACTCGTACCGGATAATAAGGGGAATATCCCTTTCACGAAGGGCGGTCGCAAGGCTGCACTGTTACGAAATAACGATAACTTTGCCATTGTTCGTCCGGGGCAGGCATGCTGATGAGATATTCGCTGACCTCAGGGCAAGGATGATAAAACGGATAAGCCGCAACCACGGCGTGCCCTTCCGCAAGGCTGACATCGTATTCAACAATAACCAGACTGTAGAAATACTAGGCAGGCAATTCAGCATCGCAGCCGCAGAAGAGGCGCATCGCCAGCGCTCAACGGCAAGGCTGCAGGGCCAGACGATAAAGATCCTGACTTCACTTTTCCCGACAGAAGAGCAGTTCCGGAAGCACGTGTCGAATCTTGCGAGGCAGGTCATAGCCAATGCAATGCTGCCAGCAGTCGAAGAGAGAGTCAGGAGCATGAATGCGGCGCACTTCAACTCAAAGCTCGGGCACATCAGGCTGAAGGACAACCTGAGCAACTGGGGCAGCTGTTCCAAGGACAACAACATCAACCTCGATTTCAGGCTCCTTTTTGCGCCTGTGCCCATACTCGATGCGGTGATAGCCCACGAGCTCGCCCACACCAGACACAGGAATCATTCGAAGGCGTTCTACGCAGCGCTGCTAG
>CAIOIN010000081.1 GCA_903858385.1 uncultured Microcaldota archaeon
CTTCAAGTCGCTCCAGCAGTCCTTGCATATGACAAGCCTTGTTGTCTTCTGGTATCTCGATGAGCTCTTCGTGCAGCTGTTGCACACCATCTTCTTGCAATAATTGCAGCGCTCGAGCTCGTGTTCCTCGTTCTTGCAGCGGTCACATGTAAGTATCATTTATGCACCCTTGGATTAATAGCAATTCTTGAGAATATAAATTGTTTAGAACGCTTGTGTATGGTATTATGCGCGTATGTATAAAAACCTATGGCTGCACGCTCAACCAGGCTGACAGCAACATCATGAAGTCGATGCTCGAGGAAAACGGCGTCGTGATAACCGACAGGGTGGAAGACGCGGATGTTGCGATTGTCAACACCTGCACGGTCAAGAGCATAACCGCGCAGAAGATTCTTTACCGGCTTGGCAGAATGCAGAAGGCTGGCAAGAAGACGGTCGTGGCGGGCTGCATGGTAAGCGCGAATCGGGACTTGGTAGAGAGGTACGCGTCTTCGGCGAGCATGGTGGACACGAGCAACATTGGCAGGATTGCCGAAGTCGTTGAGCATCTGCAGAATGGAAAGAGGATGACGGTTGAGGGTTACAGCAAATTTGACAAGCTGTCCTTGTTCCGCGCGGATGATGGGATAATAGCAAAAATCCCAATAAACGAGGGCTGCACTAGCAATTGCTCTTTCTGCGAGACGAAGTTTGCAAGGGGCCCGTTGAATAGTTTCTCTGAAGATAGGATAGTGGATGCAGTAACGCAGAGCGTGAAGCGGGGTGCAGAGGAGGTACAACTAACTTCGCAGGATGTGGGAGCTTATGGCCTTGACAGCGGCACGGACATTGCTGCGCTGATGGAAAAGATAGCGCGGATCGACGGCGATTTTAAAGTGAGGATTGGGATGATTAATCCAGAGCACCTCCACAGGTGCTTCGACAACTTTGTTGACGAGTTGAAAGGCGAAAAATTCTATAAGTTCGTGCACATACCAGTGCAGTCTGGCAGCAACAAGGTGCTGAAGGACATGGGAAGGAAAGGCACCATTGAGGAGTTTGACAGTTACGTGAAAGAGCTCAGGAAGAAGATGCCAGGCATAACGATAGAAACTGACCTGATAGCGGGATTCCCTACTGAGAGCGAGGATGATTTCAAGGAGACGATCGATTTCGTGAGGAGGACTCGACCGGAGGTGACGAACATATCGAGGTTCGGCGCAAGGCCGCATGCACGTGCGGCGAAAATGAAACAGCAAAGCACCGAGACGATAAACCAAAGAAGCGTCGCGCTGTCGAGAGCGGTGAGGCAGGTGCAGCATGAGATAAACGATAAGTTTATAGGCAAAAGATTTGATGTTATAATAACTGAATCAAATGAGAAGTCGCTGAACGGGAGGAACGGATCGTACCGGCAGGTTGTCATCGGCAGGAACGATGCAAAAGGCATCGGAATAGGAATGAAGGTCGACGCGCTGGTCCGTGCCGCATCCGCGAACGTCCTTTATGCGACTGTACAAAGCGTGATATGATGTACTCTGATAAATTGACTGAGCTGTTCAAGAAGCATAACGTAAAGGTGATGGACAGGATAAAGGCCGTGTCCAAGGGCGAGGAGTTTGAGGGCGAACTGATGCCGAAGACAGAGGTCGGAGACCCGAACACGATCATCATAAAGCTCGACAGCGGCTACAACGTCGGCATCGCTTATTCTGAGGATATATCAATTGCAAAGATAACTTCGGGCAGTACCAGCATATCCTTCCCGAAGGCAA
>CAIOIN010000082.1 GCA_903858385.1 uncultured Microcaldota archaeon
CTTGGCGATGGCCTTCAGCACATGCGGGTCCACGCCGCCGGTGTCGGGCACCATATCGGCGGGCGGCAGGATCTTCGGCCGCCCGTTGCGTTTGCGGATGGTCAGCGGGATGAACACCCGCATGGTGGTGGGCGCGCTCATGCTCCAATACCTCGCGCTGCCGGTCATGCAGTATTCCGCTTTCGTCATCGTGCTGCCTGTCGCGATAGCGATGCGCTCCCTCTCGTTTGCCGGGATGAATCTGAGGAACACCTCCAATGCGGTGCTCGCCATAGCCATCGCGGCCTATTTCATATACCCGCTCATGGTCCTCTTCGATTCGTACATAATGTACTGGGTCTTCACTCCCGCGCTCAACCCATCGGCCCAATACATAAATCTCGCGCTCACAGTCACCGACTTGCCCATAAACTCCTTCCTGTCGCAATCCGTGTCCTCGTCGACCGGCGACATCATAGCCCCGATAAAGTTCGTCTACAGCGCCTTCTCCAGTTCGAGCTTCCTGAATTCCTTCAACATACTAAACATAGCGCACCAGTCCGAGCAGTTGGTCATAAACATCGCGGAATTGGTATTCCAGGGAGTGGTGCTCTTCGCGATAAACGTCGCCATAACGATCGGCTTCGCGATGGGCCTGACTAAGGCGCTCAACGCCGGCTTGGAGGGCGCAGGCTCATTCTGGAGCAGCATATGACGTGATAAAATGCTTCCGATAATATTAACGTTGCAGGCGGCGACCTTCCAAGGCATAGGCGCAGTGTTCCTGCCTCTCGTCATGGTGGCACTATTATTGGATTCCGCAATAGTGACGATATGGTACATGCTCGGCTCCATGCTGGGCAACGCCGCGGTCAAGGCCTCCGCAAGGAGCGAGTTCTACCAGGTCGCCGGCACTGCGCTGCTGGCCGTCCTGATAATGGCGCTGCTGACCACCTTCTCGATATCATTCTACAACATACTCGGCTCGACCAAGCTGCTCAATCCAACGGCCACGAACAGCATCTGCCAGGGCATAATGTCAAACACCAAGCTTGCAATGCTGGGCTCGGACGGTGCCATAATGCACCGCACCACCAGTAGCAGTTCTCCATTCCCGGGGCTATGCGACATGGTGGATCCCGCAGAATTGCAGACGCCTACGACCCAGATGGACTACCCGCTGGCGGTGACCGGCGTCATAATAGCGAACCTAACCAACCAGACCATAACGAACCTGAACAGCGCCTTTGTTGTCGATTCGTTCTTCGGCTTCCTTAGCACGCTTCAGCCGGAGATGCGGCTCTGCACTGGGGATTTTGTAACGCCGGCGGAGCAGTGCATTCTCCCGATACCCGATCCCGCGACTACCACCGAGTATATCGGAATGTCCTTCGTGCCATATGCCGGCTTCGACTTCATATACAAGTCCATGACCGATTTCGGCACGATGCTGACCAATGCGTACACCCTGTTCGTGGCGCAGCTTGTCTTCGTGGTCATCTTCGTCTTCATATGGCCATACCTGATATTCATAGGCCTAGTGCTCAGGTCCAATCCGTTCACGAGAGGGGTCGGAGGTTTGCTGATAGCTGTAGCCATAGGCATGGTGCTGTTCTACCCATTCATATACTCCACCGAATACCTGTCGCTCAACACTTGGAGCCAGCAGCAATCGGCTCCAGCAGTATTGGCAACATCCGTCAACGCGATATACGGCTACAATTACGTCACATCGATACCTGGCAGCAGCGTGGTGGTCTGCCCAGGAGAGGGCACTGCTCCCCCATCAAGCGGATGCGCCTGCGGCACCGATATACCCTATAAACCCGTCTGCACCGGCAGCAAACCATACTGCACCGGAAGCGTAGATCCGACGTGCAACTACACGGTCAACTTCTTCGTGCAGCCCAGCATCGAGAACATCGCGCTGAGCAACAGTTGCTGGCCTGAGATTGCGGGCCACCACGTTGCCCTGATCGTTGCCGAGGTGGCCGACATAGATACGCTGCAACTGCCCGGCTACAGCATGTTCTCGTTAGTGGCCGCACAGCTGTCTAGCGTAGGCGCAGTGCCACGCTTCCCGCTGCCTGCGACGTGCTATCCGGACAATGCAGTAAAGACCTTCGAGGGCATGCTCCAATCGTTCGGCATAATAGGCATCACGGCATATCTGTTGCCTGTGCTCAATCTGGTGATAACGCTGTCAGCCATACTGGGATTGTCGGGCCTCCTCGGCGGCGACACGAGCCTGGCGGGCATAGCGAAGCTTTTGTAGATGAAGAAAATGCGATCCAAAGATGCGTTCAAGGTTGCGATTGTCGCATTGCTACTGCTCGCGCTGCTGCCCTGCAAGAGCTGGGCGCAGATACAGCCCGATCCGCTCTGCGGTGGCGGTATCAGCGGCAGCGGGATCTGCACGGGTTCCGGCTTTACCCCAGCATGCTCCAACGGGGAGACGCCCACATGCCCCAACCCCAATGACATCCCCATCTGCACGGGCACCGCAACACAGCCCGTATGCCCCGGCAGCATTCTTGCGAATTGCCAGAACAGCCATGGCCTCATGGACCCTGCCGGAGTAATATTCAGCGGGCATTCCATCGCCGCGCAGTCCATCCTGACGATATCCCTCTTGCTGATGCTCGTCATGTCCTTTGCCATCGCCATAATGTACGGCATAGGCTATGCTTTCAGGATAGACAAGCTGCTGCGCTTCGCGAAGAGCGAGATAGGGGAGATACTGCTTACTCTGCTCATAGTGCTTCTGTTCGTCGGGACGTTCAATCTGACCTCCTCGAACATAACCGCGAAGAACTTCTTCGCCGCGGGCAACGGCGCATTGAACAACAACATCTTCGTCTCCGACTGCACGATGCTGGTGCAGCAGTCCTTCAATCTGATACCCGTGATGTTCACTTTCGGGCTGATGACCACTTCGCTCAATGCCATAGGGTCGCTGTCAGTCAGCTTCGCACCCAATTACATGGGCTTCAGATTCAGCCCATTGATAGGCATCTCAGCAATCACCTCAGTCACCAACACTCTCATGTACGGTACCTCCGGTTTCACATTGATACTCATGGGCGCTGCCACCTTCCTGGTGATAATATACGCGCTCTTCCCGCTCTTCCTGTACCTC
Organism: uncultured Microcaldota archaeon; assembly: GCA_903858385.1. GTDB lineage: Archaea > Micrarchaeota > Micrarchaeia > Micrarchaeales > Micrarchaeaceae > CAIOIN01. Next base: position 3,119 of record CAIOIN010000082.1, read on the forward strand.
GGCATAATACTGCGCACGTTGCCATGGACGAGGCCCGCCGGAGGCGCCTTCCTCGGCATGTTCATAGCGTTCTACATACTTTTCCCGCTGCTGATCTATTGCATGCTCGCCGGCTACGAGCCTTACGTCGGCACTCCCGGACTTACCATGCCCTCGTCTCCCATCATCCAAGGAATCAGCAACCTGATAACCGCGACCTGTGTGTCGAGCCAGCACACCTGTCAGGTTCTCCTGCGGCCATGCACTTCGTCGGCATGCCCGGGCATCTTCGATGGCAGTACCGGAATGGTAGCCCATGGCGCTGGAACGGCCACCTATGACACATCTCACCTATCCTCTCCAAACTGCTACTCCGTTGCGGCGTACGACTCGAACTCAGCGAAGATATCACTGACCCAGACCTTGCAGGTCGCCGGCTCAAGCGCCCCGCCCTCTACGTCCTGCCCGAACCAGAACGGCTACAGCCCCGCAACCGGCGTGCTCACGCAGGTGTCTGGCTCCATCAGCGCAGACAGCTTCAGCAACGTGTTTGGCACCCTAATAGACTCACTCATCCCGTTCTCCACTACCCAATCGACCGGCCTGCTCAACGGCTTCATCATAAATTACATAGAGCCTATCGTATACACGCTGTTCTCGGTAGCGCTTTCGATGATAATATCGTTCGACTTCATGGAGGCCATGGGCGACGTGCTCGGCGCACCGAGCCTGAGGTCGCAGAACATGCTGAAAAGGGTGCTGTAATGCCGCGCAACAAAACAAGTATCGCATTCCTCGTTTCCATGCTGGCGATCGCGCTCCTGGCCGGCTGCGCAGGTGCGGCTGGCGGCGCATCCTCGCTTCCGTTCTCGACAGTGCCCTGGGTGCCCATCGCGACCGTGGCGGTGCTCGCGATAATGACCATAGCCGGGATAGTCTACGCGCTGAGCGGCACCATAGCCAGCACCAACGCGAGGAACTGGTCGAGGGTGCAGATCTACGAGGCGCTGCTCTCGCTGGTGCTCATAGCCATATTCGGCGCTTTCTCCTACATGTTCTTCATAAATCCGCAAGGAGCTTTCGGCGCGCTGAACCTGGTGCCTTCGACCGCAGCCACGCTCCAATGCAATCAGGCTGCAGACGTCTTCCAGCTGGCAAGCTGCGACCTGGCCCAGTTCAACATGGCGACCTTCAAGCTCGCGAACGTCTGGTATGACATGGCCTTCCTGGTGAGCCTGATGCCCAGCTTGCGCATAGAATTCTCGCCGCTCCCAGCGGTCGCCGGGATCAGTGCGGGCTTCTCAACGGCCATCATACCCCTAATCGACCCGCCGCTCCTGATATTCGCTTTCGCCGGGACGCTTACCGTGATGCTGCTGCAGGTCATTCAGCTGATACTCATATCCAGCTCCCTGCTCTTCCTCTCGCTCTTCATGTCCTTGGGACTGATTGCAAGGACCTTCGGCTTTTCGAGGAGCTTCGGCGGCGCCATGATAGCCTTCGGCCTCGGCTTAGGCCTGATATACCCGCTACTGATCTGCATAACCTATGGCTATGTAGACGTCCACGCCCACGTCGACTGCCTGGCCTCGTCGGCATGCCAGACGCTGTTCTCCACGACCGCCATATTCAGGGCTGTGTTCGGCCTTATGCTGGAGACCAACTCGTCGACGATGGCTCCCTTCTACACGCAGCTCGGCTATCTCCTGGCCGGCCTGACCTTCATACCCTTCCTGAATTTCATAATACTAGACGCATTCATAATAGATTTCTCCCAAGCAATAGGGGAGCGCATGGATTTCATGGCTCTGCTTGCGGGGATAGTGTAGTGGTGTAATGATGAAAAAGGCAATAGCGATCACGTTCATTCTCGTGCTATTGGTGGTGCTGGCTAGCCACGCGAATGCGATATCCATCGGGGGTGATAACGGCGGTTCGTTAGGCGCCGTCAGCCCGTCACCGAGTTGCGGCCTACTGCCCGGCCCGCTTGCCGAACAGATATCGAACAACGAGCCGTGGTACTGCGCCATAAACCAGCAGATGTATGCGCAGTGGTCCGGCTACCTGCCATTGGCCGTCATCGCGCTGCTCATCGCATTCACGATAGCCACGCTCATAACCATGTTCGGCATCGCGCTGAAGAGCGACAGGATGCGCAACTTCGGCATCGGCGAGCTGTACGAGGCGATAGCATCCACGATAATAGTGGGCATGTTCCTCTACGTGGGCGCTGTGATGTTCGGTATAATACCCGCGCTGTACGTGGGCAACATAAACCCGTACCCGACCGCGCTGAACCTGATGACAAGCACCATACACCAGTCGGAGGGCCTTTACTCCGATTACTTCGCCCAGTACATGCCCGCGAAGTTCCTGTACAGCATAAAACCTCTGTTCGCAAGCTACTCCCCAATCCTGAAGTCAAATTATGCTGAGGGTGAAGAGCTGACCATACCTTTCGCGATGGGGCTCGAGGTGTTCTACATAGCCCCGCTCATGACCCTCGGCTGGATACTCTCGGACGGCGTGGCCGTGCTATGGGCCGAATACTACATGCTCGTCTTCTTCTCCGCAGCGGCGATACCCGTCTTCCTGGTTCCTGGCGTGGTGCTGAGGTCGCTGTTCCCGACCAGGGCGCTCGGCGGCATGCTCATGGCATTGGCCATAGGCTTCTACATGGTCATGCCCACACTGTTCGCGGTCGCGTATTACTTCACCGCTCCTGGGACCCTGCAGATGCTGCAGACCGCAGCCGCGCAATCCACGCGGTTCGCCTCTTCCGGCGCTTCGATCGCCAGCATAACTTCGACCAGCCCGGTGGTGCTGCAGCTGCAAGGTGTTCTGCAGAACGCCGAAAGCGCGATGAGCGGCTTCTGGCTGCTGATACTCTTCTACCCTGTTCTCATAATAACCCTGACATATGCCTTCGTCACCCAAGTTGCTCAGTTCATAGGCGGCGCTGCAAAGAGCGGAGGAAGATTGCGGGGCTTCATATAAAAAACAAATAAAAGGCTTCGCATCGATAATGAAGAGACTGAATGGAAAAAAAGATGTTTGTGCTATTCGGCCTTCTCGCGCTCTCCGCAGTCTTTCTCGCGCTAGCGGCTTCGCTGCCGGGAGGAGTGCTCTTCAGCATCATAAAGATACCTTTGCTGCTCATCGCGATAGTGTTTGACGTACTCGCCTTTTCATCGAGGTACTACACCTACCTGATACTTCCATTGTTCGAACAGCACAAAAGGAACGTGGTGCTCAGCACGGAGCAGGCGTACTGGCTGTCGAGCACCGCGGACGCCATAATGACCAAAGAAGGCGACGACTTCGTCGCCACGATGTACATCAACATACCTTTATACGTCTCTTCGACCGAGATGAACGACGAGGAGAATCTAGCGTTCTCGAAGCAGGTGAGCTCGCTCGTGGGCATAAGCAAGGATCCGGTCAGGTTCACCACGGAGCTCTACGTCATGAACAAGGACTCGTACATACAGCGTCTGAGGGACATGATAAATACGGTCGAGAACGAGGAATCCGCGCTCGAGCAGAAGAGCGCCAGCCAGAACGAGCTGGAGCGCGCCCGGGGCAAGCTGTCCATGTGGCGCAAGATGCTCGACAACGTCAGCAAGGGCACGTCGCTAGAGCTGATATCATTTGCGTCGCTCTCCGCAAGGGGGGCAAAGGAGTTCGAGGCGATAAACATCGCGCAGCTGAAGGCGAAGGAGACCATGTCAGGCATAGGCGCGCTTCTCGGAGTTTCTCCCAGCATAGTCATAGGCGACGAATTGCTGAAGTTCGTGGAGCCAGAGTTCCTGATACCCTACTCGACGATAAGCGAGCAGATAAGCAAGAACATCCAGGAGCAGGTGGTATGACATGGACGAGGAAAGCATGGCCTATCTGCTGCTGTCAATGCTGATACCCATCGCCGCATTGGTGCTCCTGCCGGAGCTCGGCAGCGGCATCTTCATCTTCATAGCCCTAGCTCTGATACTGATGGGCATCGGCGCGATACTGATCATGAACTGGGTCGACTTCGTGCTCTTCTCGATAGTCACCAACCTGTTCAACATAACCTTCCAGCCCGCAATTGGCTACAAGATAGTGAGGACGCAGGATGCGATAATGAAAGACGTCAACGGGCTGTTCTACGCTACCGGCTTCATAAGCGCGAACCTGTTCGCATACGTCTTCAAGCAGGAATCTTCCGAAGACGAATCCGACGAGACCAGGTTCATAAATGCGCCTGGGATATGGGAGCGTGCCATAATGAGCCTGGGATTCCCATTCAAGTTCCACGTGCTTTCCACTGGCTTGGATGTGCAGAAGGTCAGGGACGAATTGGAAGGCAAGCGATCATACCAGGAGTTCCAGATGTCCAGGGCGATGCAGGGCGGGAACGCCAGCGAGGTCACCGTGACAGAGCTGCAGAGGACCATAAGCGTTTTACAGGCGCAGATAAACCGCATATCGGAGGGCGAGAAGCCCATTGCCACTGTCATGTATGTCGAAACCACCGCGATAGGCGTCAGCGAGAAGGCCGCGCTCGATGCTCTGGAAGCCCAGATAAAGAGCCTGCAGGTATCCCTGGGATCGATGGACGTCGACCTGACTAGGATAGTCGGGAGGGAGCTTCACACGCTCTTCGACTTCAACTTCAAGCTGCCGACCGCCAGCGAAGAGGTCGCATCATACTTCAACCAGCAAAGCTGACCAAAAGACACTTTAAGCCGAACACCAAAACTGATAACGATGACAATACTGAAGTTGCAGCACATAATGAGCAACGAGATTGCCAGGAGAGCCTTCCTCTCCAGGCCTCCAGAGCCGCCAGCAAGCGTTCTGCTGTCAGACCCATTCCAATCGATATACATCGGCACCACCAAGATATTCAAGGTGCCGTTCACCTGGTCGTTCATCAACCTCACCAACCCACACATAGCCGTCGTAGGAATAACCGGTTCCGGCAAGAGCTTCTTCGTCAAGACCCTGCTGATAAGGGCGAGCTATCTGTGGAACACGAACGCGGTCATAATAGACTGGGCCGGCGAATACAAGGCGTGGGTCAAGCAGACCAACGGCATAGTGGTCTCGCTCGGAAAGGGCGACTATCTCAACATAATGGACCTTTCGGGCATGAAGCCCCTTGACAGGACGAAGCAGATCATAACATCGCTGGACATACTCACGGACATAGCGCTGTATCCGGAGCAGAAGAGGGTCACCGAAGAGGCGATAGACCAGGCGTATGTCGACGCCGGCTTCATCGCTTCGGAAAAGGCGCCAGATGACAAGGACGCGCCGACGCTGAAAGATGTCATAGCCATACTGCAGGAGAAGCTCCAGGAGGGCAAGTACGAATACCCCGCAGAACTGGAGAATGCGATCTACCGCCTCAGGCAGTTTTCGAAGGAGGGAGAGGATTATTTCGCCAGGAAGAGCACGCTAGATCTGGGCAAGCTCGTAGAGTCGGGGCTTGTTGATATCGACCTCTCCGCGCTGCCCGACGAGAGGTTCAGGGCCCTTGCGGCTCTCTTCATACTCCAGACGCTGAAGGAGAAGATGCGCAGCGAGGGCTGGAGCGAGACCAAGGGGCTGAAGGCGCTTGTAGTCCTCGACGAGGCCTGGAAGGTCGCCAGCGACGAGAAGAGCGATGCGATAACCATAGTCAGAGAGGGCAGGAAATACCAGTTCGGCCTCATAGTCGCGTCGCAGAACCCGACGGACATAAACGAGGCGATATTCTCAAACGTGGGCACGACGTTCATGCTCAGGATCAAGTTCGAGAAATTCCTAAACTACCTCCAGGGCTCGATGAACTTTTCCGAGTTCATACGCGAGGAGATAACGAAGTTCGGAGTGGGACAGGCCGCAGTAGAGATGGCCTTTCAGACATCACTCAGGTTCCCGGGAACGTTCATACTGGAAAAGATACAAGGCGAGGAGCCCCTGTACGTGTATATAATCGACATGTCGGACGTGCTGACGCAAAGCGAGCTGTCCTCAGGTGCCATACAGCGCGACTACCAATTCGAAAAGGACGAACTTAAAAACAAGTTCATCGAATACAACATAAGCGGAGAGGGCGTGGACAAGATATTCGCTGCGATGGACGGCCAATCAAGGAGCATAAAGATGCTCGAGTTCGTAGCCGCGCTCAAGGATGCCGGAGTGACCATAGCGAACGTCGTCACCTTCCTGAAGAGCCTGAGCATAGATGACGTACTCATAACGAGGATAATATCAAACGCGGGTGCCGGAAATGCCCAAATCTAACACGTTCATAATAACGAGGAACGAGCTGAGGCGCGTGCTAGTAGCGTTCGGCGTCAGCGACAAGAACGCGCAGTCCGTTTTTGCGACGATAGACAAGTCGCACAGGCACATCAACATCATAACCCTCGCTTCGCTCCTTGAGAAGATGGGTATGAGTAGAGGCATGCTGAGCAACGTACTAAGGCGCATAGGCATGGACGACATAACGATAAACAGCGTGTTCAACATGGTCGACGAGCAGAAGATAAGCGCCGAGACCGGCAGGCTGTACAACGCCGAGATAGAATCTAGTTGATGCTATGAAGGAATCGAAATGCATAATCTGCGGGGAGGGAAAGAACGGGCTAGAGGTCAGGAATGACCACATAATAGAAGC
>CAIOIN010000083.1 GCA_903858385.1 uncultured Microcaldota archaeon
TCAAAGATCTTCGCCGTCATGTTCTTCGAAGATCCGAACACCGCGTTCATCAACTTGAGATTATAAGTCTGTGCGATTGCAGAAGTCGAGTACATTCCCGTGCCCGACAGGACGAAGCTCTGCGTGTCTACCACGTTCCCGTTCGGGATCGATTTGTAGACGTTCGGTAGTTCTGGAGCGGTGACATTCACGAGCACGCCGCTCTCCGTACCGTTCCTGTTCGCCACGTTCAGCAGCTTGCCCGGATCCGCCACCGCCTGGAAATAGAATGTGCCGCTTGTCCTGTATGTGTAATTGGCGCTCAGGGTAACATTGTTGTGGCCGGGTATCGTGACCGTGTAATGCTTGAGCTCTGTGCCGTTGAGGTAAAGCCCTACAATCAGATTCTTTATCGCCGAACCGCCGTTGTTGCTGACCTTTATCGTGAACAGCGACGTATGGTATGGGAAGATTATGGCAGTCCGGTTGCTAGCCATGATCACGCTCAGCGAGTAACTGTTCGAAGTGAATTCTGCCGCTGCAATTACGGCCGCTATCACAACTACCACGAACAATGCAACGTACGGGAGCAAATTTTTATCCAATTTCATCGAAACTACCTGCTTTTCAATTCCTTAAGCGCATTTATCATCTTCTCCTTTATCGGGTTTACCTGCGAGTCGAGATAGTTGGTCACCCACATTTCGGCATCGTACCTGTCGCCGACATCCGGCGCGAGCAGGAAGTACTTGCCCTTAGCGTTGTCGACTATGTTCGCCTTCTTGAGCTGCAGGAGATGGTACCTCAATGTCTTCTCGTTTATCGCACCCCAGGCGCCAGTTATGTACGTCATGAGCTCCTCGACGCTCGGGTCCTTCCTCTCGGAGAACTGGAAATACAATATCGCATCGAGCACCGATACCGCGCTCAGCCTCGACTCTCCCGGGCTTATCACCCCGAGCGAGAGCGCCAGCCACCTCACGAGCGATCTCCTCGTCTCGGTGACCTCCTTCGTCATCCTGAGATTCCTTATGGTCAGCTCGCGCTCTATCAGCTTCGATTCGTTCACTTCCATAACTGCACCAAGCAAAAACAAATCAATTGCGATTCAAACAAATAAATATCTTCTCATTGAAATGATAGCGATATCATGCCGATAGCCAGCATAAGCATGAGGTTCGAGCCCGCGGTGCTGAAGGCATACGCAAGGAACGAGGCCTCGATGCACATAATGCTCAAGAACACCGATCCCGTGAAGACTTATTGGTGCGAATGCGACGTCGCCGTGAAGGCGCCGCTATCTCTGGCGCACGACAAGGAGCTCGGCATCGGCAGGTCAAGGATAGGCATACTCAAGCCCGGCGGCGAGCGGGAGAAGGAATTGAGGCTGTACACCACTCCCAACAATTTCCCAGACGAATACACGCTGACCGTTACCGCTTATCTGTACGACGAGGACGGCGCGATAGCGGAGCGCACCGAACAGGCAGGAAGCGTAAAATGCGAGGGCTGAATCAAGTACGAGCAAAGGAAGCGCAGTTACAGCAGGCAGCTGTTCGATTTCATGTAATCCTCTTTGATGAGCGTCCATATCCTCAGCTGCCTGTCCTTGGGTCCTATGTCGAAGAACTCCTTCGGGACCCCCTGTTCTATGACCTCTATGGAGATGCCGCGAGCGACCAACACGAACCCCAAGCTCTTCAGAAGCCTGGCGCCCTTGCTCGACTCGTTCTTCACCACGACTATCTTGCCTTTCGGGTAGGCCCTGAAAGTTTCCTCTATGTGCAACCGCGTCATCTTGCTGTATATCCCGTGATTCCTGTAATTGGGGTCGACGACCACACCCCTAATTTCCAGCCATCCGCTCTCCGGCCACACGTGCATGGCGGAATGGCCGACTATCCTATTGTTGTGCTTTGCAACGAACGAGAGGCCGAAGCCGACCCATGACCTCACCTCGTCATGGCTCACGGAAAGCACTGCATTGGATCGTTCGTACTCATCGTTTATCAAGCTGACGATCTCGACCACGTCGCCCTCCATCGCCCTTGACATCGCGACGTTCTGAGCGCTCAAACCTGCCGGTAGCGAATCTTCGGTCAATTTCGGCAACCCTTTTTCTTGAGACTGTCAGAAAAGCAGCGACAGGAAGAATCCCATTCCAAGTAGTCGTACATCTTTATCGGGTATCCGGAAGGTTACTTCCTTGATTCGAGAAGCTTCTTGTTTATCTTCTTGTGCAGCAATATCGAGTTCCTGTAACACCTGTTGCTGCAGAAATAGTTCAGCGTTCCTGTCCTGTGCACGTACATCGTGCCCGTGCCCTTGGGTATGTCGGTTGCGCAGTATGAGCATCTCATGAAAACACTACTTTACCCTTATCTCTCTTGCCTCCCTGCTTGTGTCAGGCAGCCTTATGACGTCTCCGGCCTTTATCGGCCCCAGGACGTTCCTCTTGATTATGCGGTTCTCGTCCTTTCCTTCCAGTATCCTGCATGACACCAGGTAGACTTCGCCTGATATGCCCGTCTTCTGGGCCCTGTTGACCTCTATTATCTCCGCCAGGAAGCCAGCGAACTGCGGCTTCTGCTGTTGCTGCTCCGCAGGTTTCTGTTGTGGCTGTTCTTCTGGCATCGAACTCAACTATTATTGCTTTGCCTCTGCCGGCTTGGCCGCTTCGGCCTTTGCCTCCTTCGGCTTTTCAGATTTCTCCTTAGGCTTCTTTGCCTCTGCCGGCTTGGCTTCCTTCGGCTTCTCAGCGGCAGCCGCCTTCGGCGCCTCTGCAGATGCCTTCGGTGATCCTATCCTTGCAGTTATCTCCTTTATGGCAGCGGCAGCTCCGCCCGCGCTCTCGACCGCGATGGCGGCGCACGGCACAGTCATGCCTATTGCCTTTCCGAGCTCAAGCTTGCTCGGGACGAATGTATAAGCGATCTTCTTCTGCTTGCAAAGTACCGGCAGGTGCATCACCACCTCTTCCGGCTTCACGTCTGTTGCGACTACAACAAAGGATGCGAGTCCGCGCTCTACGCTCTTTGTGACCTCGTTCGCTCCCTTCCTGATCCTTCCGTTCTGCCTTGCGAGCTGCAGGGCTTCGTACGTCTTCGCGACGACCTCATTCGAGACTTCTATATCTACGTAGCTTGGCATAGTAACACCATCGTTTGCACTCATTCGGTATTGCCTTTAGGACAGAGAATACCTATTGCAA
>CAIOIN010000084.1 GCA_903858385.1 uncultured Microcaldota archaeon
ACAAATGTGTCTGTTATATCTATCGAGGTTTGTGAGGTGTACATCGATAGAGGGAGAATTTTAGGCATGAATTCATATATTGCATCTTTTTCTCGAAATTGCTTCAGGCTTTTATCATCAGGAACCAGCGAGCGAATCTTCGTATTTTGTTTAGAAAGTTTTTCATTCCACTCATGAAACAACGCAACGAGCTCGGGACTCGCTTCCTCGGCACTTCCAAAAAAGGCTGTTATTTCTTTCTCTCTTAGTGAATCTATCCGGTACCACAAAGCTTCGCGCATGCCAGTCAATCCTTCAAAATGGATGGTTCGAACTTTTGGCGTGTTGTTACTATACGTGTTCATAAGCTCGGGCAGTAAATGCTCGGCATCGCTTAGATTCTTTCGCATCTCATATATAAGTTCTTCTGGCGATTTCGCGCTGAACATTTGCTTTTTCATACCCGGCATCTTTAATGCCAACCCGCGCTTACGGAGATCCTCGAGAATGACGTAGGTCGTTGGCCTTTTAAGGCCCGCGGCTCGAGCTACAGCGTTCGCCGACGCCTGCCCCAGATTAAGGAGGGCTAAGTAAACGTGTGATTCTTTATCGGTTAGACCTAATTTTTGAAGTGTATCTGCCTGATCTAGCATATCCCCAGTTTAATGCATCCTGATTATTCTGTCAATATTTATGACAACTACTATTATATATCTATTTAATGTTGTTATATAAGGTTTATTTCTGATATATAAAGACAGCAACTTTGCCGAATATTGATTTATAACTCAAACTATTGTGTAGTTGAACCTTAACAGGAGGCCGTGCCATGACTGCAACACTGAAGCCGTTGCCGTCAGACGCGACGGCCATCGATGCCTGGCTCAGGTACACGGTCCACGGGCAGAACCGGGGTGAGGAAATACTTGCGCTCTTGCGCAAGGAAATCCCCCCACTGCTCTCATGGATCGTCCGCGGTGGATGTGCGGTGCAGTGCCAACACTGCATCTTCCCGTTCGAAGGGCCGAAAGGTCGCTCCGAACAGCTGAGTGCGGAGACAATGATCTCTCTGCTTCAGCAGCTCACCGGAACTCGCACCTTGGTACACGAAGGCAGGCAACTGCTTCCGCACCAAGTGCCGGTTCTCGCAGCGATTAAGCGGGCTGGGTTCAACGTGGCGCTCATCAATAATGGGCAATACGCAACCCCGGCCATGCTATCGCTCTGTGAGCGGGAAGGGTTCTCGGCCGATGCACTTGATGTGTCGGTCGATGGAACCACCGCGGTCCACAATGCACAGCGTTCAAGCGAAACCGCTTGGACGTGGGCGATGAAGGGGCTGAAGCATGCCAGGCGGATTCTTACTCCGGAAGGCAAGCTGACGTCGCTTTATACGCTTACCTCGCTTAACTGCGCTGCGGTGCGGGAGACGGGCAAGATGCTCACTCCCCTCGTCGATGAATGGCACCTCACGACTATGTCGCTGAGGCCAGGAATCGAGCACCTGCGTGCAGGCAAGCGAGAGCTCGCAAACGCGTTGGAACAGCTTCTGGGGACCTCATGGGATACGCCCGTGTTTTTACGGACGTACTC
>CAIOIN010000085.1 GCA_903858385.1 uncultured Microcaldota archaeon
GTAGGATCCATGGAGGTTCACTTTGAACTCATTGATCAGGCTGCCCAGAACCGAGACGAAGTAGGGCGTGCCGTTCTTGCCCGCGCTCCCGTTCATTGAATTGTCCATACTCATTTCTGGCATCATTCCACGCAATAAAAGCGTTCCAGGAAATACTTATGCCTTTTCCAAACCGCATTTCGCAGAATTCTTCCTTTGCCCCCAGATGACGTATGCCGTAGGCGGTGCTATATACTTCGGGCGTCCTAATATACTAGTGTTAAAATGTCCAACAACGCATCAACCGCAACAAACTCAAAATTCAAAGAGGACAGCAAATTCATCGCGACACTTAAGAGCGGAAGGCTCACGCGCACCGATGTCATGGCGCTCATAAAAGAGGCACTGACAAGAAACAGGAGCGTAGACCTGAAAGGGAGGGATCTGCACAACCTGAACCTCAGCGGGCTTAGCCTTGGGAGGGCGGATCTCTCCAACGCAAACCTGTCGAACACGAACCTGTCGAATTCGATACTGTTCAATGCGAACCTGCACAACGCGAATTTCTCCTATGCGAATCTCTCCTACATCAACCTCTCCTACGCCGATCTTTCCGGCGCAAGGATGGAAGGCACGAACCTGCTCAGCGCGATACTGTTGAAGACCATCCTGTCCTGATAAAAATAAATTGCCAAAGGCAGTCAATAGTCCTGCCACAGCCAGGGCTTTCCCTTCCGGGCCTCGATAAACTGCTCGAACTTCCACTTGTCCAAGCCTCTCGCGTCATAAGTTGGATACTTGTCCACCCTGAAATCGGCATCCTTGATCCTCCAGCCGAAAAATTCAGTTAGGTCCTCATCGACCAGTACGTCTAGGTTCCGCGCGTGCGCACGCTTCGCCAGCCTTGTAACACAATCCCACATGTGGAAGCCGCTGATCCTCAACGTGGAAACCGGTCCCAGCTGGTTCAGTATATAATCCTGATCCGGATAGGGGAATCTGCCGTTCGTTCCCGCTGTCCTGTGCGTCTTTTCGTCCATGCCGACGTATATTATCCGGTCGACCGGACGCACGTCGATCACATCAGAAATGTTTGTGCCGTCCAGAAGGGCGAAGAACACGGAATATCCGTTCTGCCTGTACCGGACATCTATGCTGGCGTTCAGCAAGGGCTCGTAGATCTTCCTGAATTCCTTGGTCATATCCTCTGTGGCCTCCTTTCTCAGCAGTTGCATGCCTTCCTCCGAAGTCACCATCCTTGTCCTCCTCGCGAATTCCTTTTCCCTCGGCCAGACCTTCAGGGTTATCGATCCCTTGCGCAGCTCTGAATCCATTATGTCGATCTGCGGGTAGAGGTAGACGAATGCCTTCCCTGTTGCGACTGCGGGATCGCCACTCGCATGACCCTTCGATAGCTGCACTGCCATACTCTCATGGCACACTCCGTGCTTCAAGATATATATGCTTTTTTGAACAGCTCCGAATCGGCAAAACCGTCTTCAGGAACGACGTAGCCCACTATTACTGGTGACGTATCGCGGCATGCGGCTCCGGGAAAGGAATAAATAAGTTATTGGACTCATCGGTGAATGGGTGTGGAATGATTGCAGACAAATTCGTCGGCGTAAGCCATAACGGATTAAAGTCCACAGTCGATGTACGGGATGTGCGCTCAGAGACTCTGCTCCGCGCCGAGACGCTGGTCAAGAGCATGTACGAAGAGGCGTTCAAGGAATGCCTTCTGGACCTGGGCGTGAGGTCATACTACGAACCCTTCCACCTCTGGGTCGGCCCATACCATGGCAGGGAGCTCACCTACACTCCCGATTTCCTTACTGATCTGTCGCTCAACGGCAGGCATGTGCTGCTTGAGCCGCATCCGCTGAGACTGAGTAAGCACAACCGGATCCACAACGATCTTTCGAAATTCGAGAGGTTCAAATTGCGTTACGGGAAAGAGTTCTACTTCGTGCTCGCCTCGGACATGGATTATGACGTAATACACCACCGGTCAAGGATGTCATTGTCAAAGTTCTCCGACGA
>CAIOIN010000086.1 GCA_903858385.1 uncultured Microcaldota archaeon
AAGCGCGTCATGGACTATGTCTCAAAGCTGCTGATGCCAAAGAGCAGGAGCGTGGACAAGACCTTCATAGGAAGTATGATAAACTCGCTCATGCGCGGCTACGAAACCGTAACAATGAAGAAGCAGGACGAGGAGATAAGCAACTTCGACTACTTCGTTTATTACTCCCTTCTGGATTTGGGCTATGCGCTCAAGAGGCAGAACATCAAGAGCGTGGTGCGCGCTCTACACAAGGAGACCGTTTATCTCAAAAGAGTCAACGAATGGCAGAAGGAGCCTGATGCGGACGAGATGTTCGAGATATCGAAGATCATAAACCGAACTGGGGTCGTCAAGTACCTCGATCTGGACAAAGAGGCGACCATCCGGAAGCTGAACAGGAAGTACGGCGATAAGAAGCAGAGCGGGGACCTGCTCATCGAGCTTATAAAAGAGAAATACGAGAAGCAGAAAAAGAAATGAAACTATATGGAAAACAAAAGAATCCAAAGGAAAAAGCTCACCATCATACTGAACACGCTGCAATCATTCGGCGGCGGCGAACGCTGGGCGTTGGAGGCAGCGGTGCGGCTGAAAAAGAATTTTGATATCACGCTGGTCAACCCGATCTCACGGAACGACATCATTAGAATATCGAAACAAGAGCTGCTCAAGACGTACGACCTGAGGGGCGTGGACATCGTCGACGTGGAATGCTACGGGGTCAACACGAAGCTGCAGAACACCGGCAGGTTCACCATGCGCATGCCGAAGCCCAAGGAGCTATCAAAGCTCAAGAGCGCCATAGTGGATGCGGACGTAGTCTATGACATCACCCTCAATCCTGTGCTGATATCATATTCGCTGCTGCTTTCAAGGGTCTACAAGAAAAGGTTCATACTCGGAATGCACAATCCCGAATTCCTGATGGAGAAGCAGGGCAGCGACAGCGGTCCCGTACTAAACATGGTGCAGAAATTCCTGCTCAAGCGCGTGAAGGAGATACACGCGTTAACCGAAACCCAGGTACACATGCTGCACAGGTTGGATTACAAAGGTAGAGTGTACCACATACCGCATTTCCTCTATTTCGAGCCTGCAAGACCGAGTGCGACTGCGAACGGGAAGGAGTTCGTATGCCTCTTCGTGGGAAGACTTGCGGTGCTCCAGAAGGGAGTCGACCTGCTGGAAGCGATAATAGGCAAGACTCTCAAGAAGAACAAACAAATCAAGTTCCGCATCATCGGCTCCAAGGATGACGGCGAAGCGATTGTCAAGAGACTGGAGCGCAAATACCGCGGCAACGTGTCATGGCGAGGCTTCGTCTCAGACTCGTCTCTGAAGAACGAGTACAAAAAGGCGAATCTATTCATCCTGCCCTCAAGGTACGAGACAACGGGCCTGTCGCTCTTGGAGGCACAGAGTTACGGCATGCCTGCAGTTGCCTTCAACGTGTCCGGCCCGAACGAGATACTCAAGACCAGCGCCCAGGGCACACTGGTAAAGCCTTTCGACGTAGACGCGTTCTCAGAGGCGATACTGGAATCATTCAGATCGCACGAGAAGGATGGCAAGGCATACTTGGGCAGGAAACTCAAAATCTATAAACTCATAAAGGACAGGTATAACGAGAAGAAGTTCATATCGAAGTTCACGGAAATGCTGAA
>CAIOIN010000087.1 GCA_903858385.1 uncultured Microcaldota archaeon
AACGGTGGCACAGGTGGCAGCAGTGGAGGCACCGGCGCCGCTGGAACAAACGGAAGCGGATATACTGGAGGTCCAGCCGGCAACGGTGGAAGCACCGGTGCAGGTGGCTCAGCAGCCAGCGGAGGTGGAGGCAGCGGCAACGGTGCGGGGGGCGGCTACGCAGGCTACATAACATTAAGCTGGCCCGGATCGTCGTGTCCTATATGAGTAATGTGTGAAAGGGCATCAACTGAATCCTATCAGCAGAACGCCAATAGTTATGACGAACACTCCAGCCCATCTCAAGGCAGGAATATTTTCCAACAGTATGAAGTGCGCGAGCAGCACCGCGAATACGTAGCTGATGCCGCCGAGGCTGTACGCCCAGCTCAGATGAACCCTGCTGAGCACGTAGAAGTACACAACAGTTGATATCGCGTAGGAGAGCAGCCCTATCATTAACAATACGACAAAGCTGCCCGCATCCATGAACGAGTACTTGAAGAAGAACTGGCCTACAGCGCCGAGCATGGTGGACACGAACAGCATTGCCAGGTTCCTAGCTTTTTCGCCCATGCAACCACTATATCGTCATTGCTACCAGCGCTATGCCGAGGAATATGACGGCTATTCCGGCAGCGCGCAGAGCGCTTATGCGCTCCTTCAGGAATATCGATGACAGCAGCGCCACGAATATGAAGGTGCTGGCGAAGGTCGGGTATACTATCGAGAGCGGCGAGTTCGACAGAGCGTAGAGATAGACCACAAGGCTCGTTGCATAGCCGAAGAGGCCGAGCAGCACTCGCCTGTTCTCCAGTTGCCGGATCATGTCGGACAGCGATCTCAGCCTTTTCGCCATGCCGGTCTTGAACAGTATTTGGGATAGCGATGCCAGCAGCGAAGCAATAAGTGTTATAAATATAACCAGGTAGATGTTCATCAAATCAAGGTGTTCTGATGGAACGGATCACAGTCGAACTGTTATCGTCATTGGCCACTGTTGCGCTCGCTATATTAGCGGTGGTCATCTTTATATATTATGGCGCAGGCGCGCTGTTCTATGTGATTGTTGCCGTGGCGCTAATCGTAGGGTTCTACAATGCATGGCTGTTATCGAAGTCTGAAGCAGGCGCTCCAGCGCGACCGGCTCCTTTCGGGCAGGCAGCGCAGAAGAAGGTGGTGAACCTGCATGCGGCGAAGGCCGGCAGGGCCAAGGCAAGGAAGACTGGAGGCACAAAGGCATGAGTTCTCGCTGATGTTGGCATGGACACTCTTATCGTCGCAGAAAAACCCAGCGTTGCGCTGCGAATAGCCATAGCACTTGGAGACAATACTCAAAAAAGGCTCACGATTAACGGCGTGAGCTACTACGAGATAGACGGCGAAAAGGGCACCACATACATAGCGGCCGCAGTTGGCCATCTCTACACCATAAGGCAGACTGACAAGGCCTATGGCTACCCGGTGCTCAATGTGGGCTGGGCCGCTTCTTACGAGGTCGATAAGAGAGCCGACTTCACGAAGAAGTACCTTGACGTCTTCAAGATGCTGGCTCCGAAGGTAAAGATGTTCATCAACGCCTGCGACTTCGACATAGAGGGCACGGTCATAGGCACCAACATAATAAAATTCACGAGCGGAGGCCTCGGGAGCGCAAAGCGCATGAAGTTCTCGACGACGACCATACCGGACATCAAGGAAGCGTACGCTAATCTGCAGCCCATCGACATAAACAACTTTTATGCCGGAGAGGTCAGGCACATACTCGACTGGCTGTGGGGCATAAACCTCAGCAGGGCGCTGAGCAGCGCGCTGGCAGGGACGCGTTTCTCGAAGGCGCTCAGCATAGGCAGGGTACAGGGCCCGGCACTCGCGCTGCTGGCCAAAAGAGAGATAGAGATCTCGAAGTTCGTGCCAAAGCCGTTTTGGAGGGTCGTCGCGCTGATAAGCAACACAGAATTCGCGAACACGAGAGGTGACATCTTCGACAAGGCGATGGCAACCAAGGCCCTGCAGACGACCAACGCGAACATCGACAATGGAACTATAGCCGAGGTCGCGATGACTGAGCAGATGATAAGGCCGTACCCACCATTCGATCTTACCTCGCTACAGGTCGAAGCAAGCCGCACTCTGCACATGGATCCTTCTGCAACTCTTGCAACTGCGCAGTCGCTCTACGAAAGAGCGTACATCTCGTACCCGAGGACATCTTCGCAGAAGCTGCCTTCGACGCTAGGGCTTAACAGGATAATCGGGGATCTGGCCAAGCAGCCGGCCTATGAGCAGCTGGCGAAGAAGCTGATGAGCGAGAACAGGTACCGGCCGAATGAGGGCATGAAGACCGATGAGGCCCATCCGGCAATATTCCCGACGGGCACGATGGTCAAAGGGCTTACCGATGTGGAGACGAAATTGTATGATCTGATAGTAAAAAGGTTCCTTGCATGCTTTGCCCCCTATGCGAAGACCGCGAACATGCGGGTCGTCGTGCAGTTCGGAGACGAGAAATATCAAGCTAACGGCACAAGCATACTCGAGAAGGGATGGCTTGAATTCTATCCTTACGCCACGATCAGCGAGAAGACGCTGCCGCCGTTCAAGAAGGGCATGGTTACGAAGGCAACTAAAGCTTACACCCAGGACATGCAGACCCAGCCGCCGAGGAGGTACAGCAAGGCCGGCCTCATAGCGGAGCTCGAGAGGCACATGCTGGGCACGAAGGCGACGAGAGCGAGCATAATCGACACCTTGTTCAGGCGCGAGTACATAGAGGGCACGAGCATAAGAGTGACGAAGTTCGGCATGATAATTTATGAGGCGCTGAACGAGAACGTGAACATGATAGTCGACGAGGGCACCACGCGCGGGCTTGAGGAGGACATGGAGCGGATATCGAAAGGCGAGAAGACTGAGGAGGAAGTGATAAACGAAGGCAAGAGCATGCTCCTCGAGGCCCTTAAGAGCTTCGACAGCAACAAGGCCAAGATAGCCGAGGAGATGAGCAAGGGAATTTCAGAAGGAGAGGAGATACTGGGCAAATGCCCGAAGGACGGCGGCAACCTTGTCGTGAGGAG
>CAIOIN010000088.1 GCA_903858385.1 uncultured Microcaldota archaeon
ACTGACCTGCGCTACCAATCATCAAAGGCTGTGTTGAGTCTAGAGACCAACCCGTAAAGCTAGGGATGCTGATGGTGTCCACCAGTACGCCATTCAAGTATCCATTCATCGTGGCTGTGGAGCCAGAGACGCTTCTGGTATAGACGGCATCATACCACGTATTGAGTTGGATCTGTGGACTTTGCCAATTAGAAGGGCCATCCATAACCTCAAATCTTGAAGGTGGATTTGATACCCAAATGCCCCAGTTGGTCCCTTGATTATAAGTCCCGACCACCCCTACTGCTTGTGATGTGGCGTAGAACCAGACCGAGACGGTCAAACTGTTGGCATTCCAATTCGGATTGGCTGGAACTGTTACTTTTTTATTGCTCCCAGAGAATGTAGCGACGAACTGCGGCAGCTGCCCCGTGCAGACGCCTTCGAGATTGATGTATGCAGTAGTTCCAGGTCCGTTCGGCCTGAACACGCGGCACGATCCGGGCTGCGCCCTCGGTGCAGACGTCGTTGAGCCGAAGATGCCCATAGAGTATAGCGCACCGATCACTACCGTCAATATGAGTATCGCCCAGCCGTAGGTCATGAGATACTCCATCGCTGACTGCAGCATGAAAATTTTTTGAGAATGTTTGCTGGTGCATGCCGCAGTCGCTCGCACTCGACCTGTCTGCAGCCATGCGCTTTGTCTTTTATTGGGAATGCATTTCATGCCCAGCATGTCCTCACATGGTTATTGCAAACGTATGTATAAAAGAGTTCACCGCATCTTCTTTTGCACTTGCGATGCAAGCCATTTTTGGCCGTTGGTGCGGTGCATTCGTAGTTATTTCGGTATTTTTCGCTCCCATTAGTGCAACGGACATTTTACGTTGATGTGTTCCGCAAAATACGAAAGTATTTAAAAATGATATGACATACTAGTTAAAGGCGACGTAAAAGGTGAAAAAATGGGTATTTTTGATAAGCTAGGGAAGACCTTAGGCGTGTCCAAGGAAATAAACTTGGAAGAGTACATGAACGCGGCGGAGATGGAAGACGTCGACGTGATGCACGAACCTGCTGACCACTATGTCAAGCCGGTCTCGCTGCAGCAGCAGACTGATGTCGATCTCATAAAGAAGGAATTGAACGGGGGCAACATAGTGCTTCTGAACATAACAGAGATGTCCAAGAGGCCGAACACGCTCAAGAGCATTGTCGACGACCTCAAGGGTTATGCCGACAAGATTGACGGGGACATAGCAAGGCTTGATGCAGAGAAGATACTGCTGACGCCGGGCAAGATAAAGATTGTGAAGACGAAGAGGGCGCCGTCAAAGTAATACGGCACCTTTTTCCTATTCCTTAATTCTTTTCCTGTTTTATTTTTCTGTTTTGATGCGTGTTCCTGCCGCCGGCAAGCGCTATCGCGATCGCGTTTATCTCCTTCTTGGTCGGCATGGACCTGCTGAGGACGTGCTTGAACGCCATGGCGACGGATTCCTTGTCGCGTATTGATTTGTTGCTTTTTATCATTTTGCCGAACAAGGTCAGTGCCATCTTCTGGTGTTTCGCGTCGGCATAAAGGGAATCCATGAACCCATATTCCTTGCCGTACTGGCTGCGCGTCAGCTCGTAGAGCATTATGGCCAGCGCGTGGGAGATGTTGAGCACTGGGTAGTCCCTGTTGGCGCCGATGAATATCGTAGCGTCGCATGCCCGCAGCTCGTCCTTGCTCAGCCCGGTGTCGTCCCTGCCTATCAGGAGGACCACCCTCTTGTTGATGCTGGCGTTCTTCAGTATCCTTCCCGCATTCTGCAGCGTGTAGGCGTTGTGGAAGGACCTGTCGGTCTTGCTCCAGAGGCCCGTCGTGCCCAGGACAAACGCACCTTTAGTGGCTTCGGCCATGCTCTTGCAGATTTTGGCGTGCTCAAGGAGCGCGCGTGCATGCTTCGAGTATTTTATCGCTTCCTTGCCCTTGTAGTTGCACCTCGGGTTTATCAGGTATAACTTTTCCAGGCCGAAATTCTTCATGACCCTCGCTATGTAGCCCAAGTTCACTTGGTATTTGGGCTCCATCAGGACTACGTCTATCAAGATAACACCGCATCACAGCAGCGACATCGACGCTATGGTCAGGAAGTTGACGAGCATGTGGGCCGATATTGTCGTGTAGAGGGATTTGTATCTGTTGAAGAAGTACCCTGCGATGATCCCGAACGCAAACGCGGCGGCGAACTCGGACCATGATGCATAGGTGAGCAGGTGCGGCAGCGCGAACAGCAGAGCGCTTGAGGTGATGCCGATTCCTTCGGAAATTGCGCGGGATTCGCGGTGCGTGGCTGCAAAGAACAGGTTGTCGGCCATTGCGGTGAGCTTTGGCACGAGAAATCCCCTGAACAATATTTCTTCGTCTATGGGCGCTATGAGAAAGGTAAATACCAGGAAGTAGATGGGCATGCCGGCCAAGACTGTGCTGACGTTGGTTGGCAACTGTATGCCGGTAACTGTAGTGAACAGGCCGATGAGAAATTCTATCAGGAGTATCAGGCCGAATAGCAGGACCCCGATCAGAAGGTTCTTCGCCGTAAGTTTTTTCCTTGAAAGGCCGAGATCTTTCACTATGTTTTTCAGCTTTTCGCCCTTCGCCAGCAGGTAGGAGAAGACGATGAACGGGAAGAATAAGGACAGCTCGATGGACGCATCGGCGGCAAAGGCGTTCGGTGTGATGTAGCCGTGCGAGTATAGCTCGCTGAGCACGAACCAGCCGACTATCGCTATGAAAACGGTTATCAGATAGAACGCGCACTTCACTGCTCTGCTGCTCCCCTTGCTTTTGCGTTTTGACGCCACAGCATCATTGCTTGTGCTTGAACTCGGTGTAGCTGCACTTCCCGCACGTATACCTGTCGGAATGCTCGGCCATCCTGGAGTTGCACTTCGGGCACATCTTGCTCGGCTTGTAGGCCTTTGCTTTCTTAGCGTCTTTTTTGTCTGCCATGTCAATCACTTCTCGGCCTTCTCTTCCTTCTTCGCCGTCGGTCCCTTCTTCTCCTTCGCGACCTTGGCGCCCTTTATGCCCTTCATCCTGTTGACCAGGTAGAGAGGCTCGAACTTCTCAACCGCCTCTTTCGACGGATACGCATGAGCGGACCCATGGCCCTGCTTTACGCCGGTGCTCTGGTCCAGCTTCACCACTATGACCGATTCCGGATCCAGGTTGAGCTTCTTGCACAGCTCGGCCTTTACCTCGTTCTTCGATGGCGTGCTTCCTTCCTGCACCACGTTGAATCCAATCTCCCGACGTCCCAGCAGCTTGTTCTCCTTGTTTGATGTTATGCTTAATTCCATGTTAACCTCCCAGTATCCTTGCCATCGCCCTCCTTCCAGTCGCTTCTATTACTTCAACTTCGTTGCCCGGATGAAGCTTGCCCGCCAGATCCTCTATGATCGGCAGTTCGTAGATCTCAAAACTCTCGGAATCCATCAACTGCGCGGTTTTCTCGCCGACAGAGACGACCTGCGCCTTGGTCTTCTTTATGACAGGGGCCTCGCCGTCCGCGTGGCTCGGCGTCAAAAGGGTCTTCTTCTGCCCGTCGAATATGCCTATGCCGGTTATCCTCATCTTCGCGGATCCGTGCTTGCCCGGGGAGCTTATGTCTATGTCAACCACCCTGCACGCTATGCCGTCTATCATCAGGATCCTGCCGACGCGCATGTCCTTCATCGGCACCGGAGTTATATCGTCAGTCATTGAAACAACCAAAGGAAATTGGATTAAATTGTTAAAGAAAGTATATATAGCTTACACCTCTCCTCGCCTTGGCGCACATACCCCTGCAAATACAATACTGCCCGCAATCGTTGTGATTTCGCGAATCAGGCAGGTATAAATATTATTTAAGATCCATGAGCTGTGAGAATGATGGGCAGTGTTGGCATGGAAAAGACGGATGGCAGAAGTATTGCCAGTTGGGAGGTTGGGCGCGCGTCCATGATCAGCGTGGACGAGGCCAAATCGCAACTCGATAGGGGCATGCTTGCGCCGCTGTCCGTGTCCACGGCCGTGAAGAGCGCGTACGAGAACACCACCAAGGCATGCCTTCTTGAGCATAAGATAAAAGTTTACTATGAGCCGTTCGTCCTGCCGCTTGACGTGGTGTACATGGGTACAACAGAGACCTACGCCCCGGACTTCGTGGCTGCGGATCTGAAAGTTAATGGCAGGCGCGTAATCTTCGAGACGCACCCGATGGTCATGCATGGCATGATGCGCTTGGGCTCCACGATAAGCAAGTTCGGCACCTTCGAATCGATGTACGGCAAGGATTTCTACCTTGTGATGATCTCGGACCTTAGCGAGTACACTATGAATTTCCGCATGGGGGGCAAGCACCTGCCCAAATTCTGCGACGAGTACTGGCTGGTGCAGTACACCAACACTAAGGGCGGGCATCCCCAGAAGGAGGCTTTCGATGCGCATCTCAATGGATTTCTGCGGCGCGTTTAGGGCGGCTTATTCTGATGTTTTGCGTGGCTCTTTCTCCGCATCTTTCGCCTCGCGCTTCGCATGAGTCACCGCCAGCAGCGCGAAAGCCGCAATCACCAATGCCACAGCATCTATCCCACCCAAAGAGAGGGCATAGCTGCCTATGTTGATTGGTATGGACTGAGAGGCCTGCGAATAGGCATAATTGAACTCGTTCGATGTGGCGAATGCCGAAGCCGGAAGTTTTGAGGGTATTGTGTTGGCCGAGTACTGAAGCGAGGGTTGGGTGAACGGCACCGGTTCAGGTGGCGGATATCCGTAGTACTGAGCGATGATTGATCCACTGCCCGAACCGCAGGTGGTGAAGAAGGCGTTGAAAGTCCCGTCAGGCAGGGTATTGGCTATGCCGATTAGACCCAACTGCGAGGTGAACATGCCGTTGCCGTTGTCATACACCGGTATGCAGTATTCGGGATTATTGAAAAGTGCCGAAGTGTCCCTTCTCGCACTAAGGCCGAAGTTGCCGTATATGTTGCACTCGTTGTAGTTTGGCAGCAACAGCATGCTTTTCGGCGGAGGCGCGCATTGGGGTGGCGTGGTGCCGGACAGCTGCCCACCGGATTGGTACTCTAGAGAATTGTAGTCGTACTGCGTGTTGAAGTTGATGGTGTTCGCCTCGGTCGGGCCGAAGGTCTGCGGATTCGTGCCTGCGGGCTGCGTCAGCGTTGACAGTGGGTTAGCGAACTGGCACGAAGCCGAGGTTGTCGAGAAGGCGCACTGCATGGCGTACTTGTAATAATCGTCAGGTGTGGTGATGGGGCTGGAGGTGGCGTTGTAGAAATTGACGTCTGTACCGTAATAAAGGTATATCTGGGAACCGGCAGGGAGCGGCTGCGTCCCCGAAGGCAGCGAATATGTCGCCGTGCCGGTGACTATGACGTTCGTCTCGTTCTCGTTTAGGGGATTGGTGCTGGTCTGCGCGGTCGCGGTCACGCTGGCCAGGTTCGCGATGTCGGCATCGAGAGGCGCGGTTATGATGTTGTTGAAGTCATCTGCAAAGGTGTAGACCAGCCTGTTGTAGCCGTAGATGTTCTGGTTCTCGCTGAGATCGACATCCAGGTTGTACACGTATGTGGACTGCTCGTAGAGCTGGAAGAGCGGCAGTATGTTGTTCTGTATGGCGTTTGCGTAGGAAATAGTGGTGGCGAGCGATGCGGCGCTTGACGGATCATAGTAGTAATTCGCCGGGCAGCCCGTGCCGCCGCAGTCCACGCCGTATTTCGGACTTGATAAGGTTATTGCATCCTGTGCGGCATAGGCAAAGTACCGACCAAGCGATGACTGCTGCATGTAGCTTTCGAGTTGGTAGTTACTGGAACTCTCAGCGTTGATTACCTGCGCATCTGGCAGCACCACTGGGAACGAGTCAGTAGGCGACACGGTCAGGTTCACGAACATCTCGCCGAACCACCGGTTGGAGTATATGTTGTAGTTCAGATCGGGGGAGATTATGGCACCGGCATCTGATAGGTTGGAGGTGTAATAGCCTTGGTTGGAGAGCAGTTGCTGCAGGTAGGTGCTTCCGCCCTGTATGTTCTCCTGCAGGTTGTTGCTCTTGAGGTTGACTTGGCTCATGGTGTATACGGTTGTTGCCGGGGTTGTGCTGGTTGCTATGTGCGTGTTCGGGTCTGGAGCCGGTGCTGGCGACGGCAATGGGTAGTCCGGGCACAATGTGCCGGTATAATCGCTCTCTGGGAGCGCCCCATAGACTGTTGATGGACTTCTTCCGATGTTGTAGCTCGACGCCTGGATCGCCTCACCGTTGGTGACAGGGTCTGGGGACCAGGTCTGCGTCAATTGATAGGTGTAGTGGTAGGGTACGAGGAGGTAGCCGGTTATCACGCTGTTCACATATGTGTTGAATATGGCCGGTGTGGAAGAGGTGCCGATTGCTGGGGGTATGACGCTGGTGATCTGGCATTGCGGCGTGCTGCCCGGCGATGAACAATGAGTTGGATTTCCAGACACGCATTGCGGTTGCAGCTCAGTTTTGCACTGCGGGCTGTTCGAGGGATCGGTCGTGGTGTCGCAGGATGGATTGGCGCTGCTGATGGTGCAGGTGGGCGCCGTCTGTGAAGGGCTGCACATGATAACGCCAGTCGTACCGTCGCTGGTGGCTGGGCATGTCGGCGGTTTGTTGTCTTCGGGGCAAAGCTGCACATTGCCATTTGAGTCGCAGGTCGGTGTGCTGCTGCCGCTGCACATGGGCGTCTCGCCGTTCGAGCAGTATGGATAGGGGCTGCTGCCGATGGCAGAGCATTCGGGATTAAGGCTTCCGCTGCTGCAGGTGGGCGTGCCACTCGATGAACAGTATGGCGTCGTAAGGCTTTTGCACACCGCGCTGTCGCCTTCAGCGCAGGGCGAACCGGTGGACACGTGAGTCGTGCCGTCGACGCATGTCGCGGTGATGGTGCTCTGGGTGGAGGCGCCTGAACCCCCGCCGCCGCCACTCGGGGAGAGAGAAGAGATGAGATTTGAGAGTGTGAAGAACTTTTGCGGAGAGCCTTGGCTCTCGGCATAGCTGAATGCGCTTGGCACGCCTAGAAGCGGGTTGTAGGTGTTCGCCGTAACGCCAGTTGTGTCGTACTTGCATGGGGTATCAGCGTAGGGTACGGTGTTGCCGTCTATGTAGCAGGTGTATGGAGAATCGGCGCCATACGATAGGGTCGTGTAGTTGACCAGGTTGAGCTTGAAGGAGAGCAGCTCGGTGTAGAGCTGCTTGTCGCTGGTGTCATAGCCGGAGTCGCCGTAAGAATCGCCCCATTTGTAGTCGTGCACTATCATGTATGATGTGCCGTTGAAGTCCGTGGTGAAGCCGAAGCCGCTGCCGTCTAGCTTCAGGAACTCCCCGTACTGGCTCATGCGCGGCCCTATGGGTTCGTAGTGCGTGCTTAGTGTGTCTGGAGAATAGGAACATCCGGCTGCGCAGTAGGAGACTGGATCCTCACCGACCGCGGCCGAAGAGGAAGTTATCGATATGTTTGCAGAAAGCGGCCATCCGTACGGCCCCCAACCGCCTTCGGGCATCGTCGCACCCGTCGAAGTGCTGATCGTAGATCCCGAAGCCGGAGCCAGATAGCTCGCTTGCGAGCCGTCTATGGGCACCTCATTGCCACTCTCAGTGAAGACCCTGAGCATCAGTATCGCAGAGCTTCTGCCATCGGATACGCCGCCGGTGGTCTGCGGCATCGCGAACGTCCAGTCGTCTAGGACGTAGAGGAAGCCATCGTACTCGCTTATTGCTATGGGATTGTGGTTAGATGCAACATCATTAACCCCAGCCATGTTGGAATAGGCGTTTGCAATCAGGGCGTTTCCGAACGGCCCCCCGTTGGCGAGATAGGCGACTACGTTGAAGTTATAAGACAAATCCGAATAGGATAGTGGTATGCTGCTGGAATAGACGAAATCTGAATTTGGAGGAGCGTCATACACTAATACGTTGCCATAGCCCATCAGCCCCGGATCTCCTTCGGTTTCTATTAATCCTGGGCTCCCGCCTGATGCCACATACACATACTGCCCGGTCGGATCGACTGCGAGCTCGCCGGTTGGCTTGAACCCTGATGGCGTTGAGCCCGCATAGTATAGGTAGTTTCCGCCGCCTACGCCCGAGATCATCTCCGCAAGCTTGAATGAGCTGCAGTCAAACTCGGATTTGCACCCGAGCAAGAATATGTCGTCGTTGTAGTCTGTCGTGATCGCTATTGGATCCATCGATGGAGGACTGTTCTTGGCATCGTGCTGCCAGTTGCCTTCGGTCCAGAAGGCCGAGGTTGGATCGTTGAGATGGTAGATGTTGGTTATGTATAAGTTCTGAGTCTGCTCTGCGAGCGTGTTCGCCCAGTAGCCTTGCGGGCTGCTCCAGAGGCTGTTCCAGACTGCAGGGCAGGCGGATGGATCAGCGCAGCTGATCGGCCCGAGCGAATTCGGCTGGTCGTTTGTCAGGTTGAAATCTCCGGGAGGTATGAAGCGCATCGTGTAAAGGTACATGTCCGTTGAACTCCACCACAGCGCGCCTTTGTGGGCAGTGGTCAGCGCGTAGACGTAGTCGTTTGGCGAGGATGCAAGGTACACGGGATTCGTTATCGTTCCGCCAAGATAACTCCCCAAATGCAGCTGCGCGGTGATGCCGCCCAATATCGTTCCGATGTCAAGGCCCTGGCTCTGCAACTGCTGCAGCGTCATCGCGCTCAGGTAGGAAAGGGTGTAGCTTGACGGGCTTTCTAGATTGGGATCTGATAGGGATAAGAAGTCGGAGGGTAATGTGCTCAGCTCATACGCACCGCCAGTGTTGAGCGACGCGAATATCCCCGAATCGGTGAATAATGGGAAGGGCTCAAGCGATGCTGACGGATCGAGATAGTTATGCGGGCTGTAGAGGTCGAAGGACAGGTTCAGGTATTCCTTGCGGTCGTTCAGCATTCCGACTGTTGTGGGCATCGACACGTTGTACAACAAGTAGGGCAGCGCACTCACGGAAGCATATTGCAGCGTACTCATTGGGACGCGTCCAGAGATGAGGCCGGCGCCGAACCAGCCGAAGAATTTGTTGGTGGTGTAGACCGCCCAATAGTAGCCGGGGTCGCTGGATTCCGTGTAAACGTGTATGTTATTGTATTTTTGATTGTTCGCTATCACGACTGTGGCCGAGCTCGATACCAGCGTCCAGGCCGAGGAGCAGGGAGTGCCATGGTAGAGGTCCGTCAGGCAGAACAGCGCACTGCCGCTGTAGCCGCTGGGCAGACTTGATAGATCGGCACTCGTGAAAGGGTTGTATGGGAAGTTGTTGAGAAGCAGGTAGGGGGGTTGTACCGGTGCGCTCGATTGCACCGGCACAGGTATCTGCGAATTGCCCAGATTGCTGACCCTTGCATTCGCGGAGTAATCATAGAGATAGCTGCATTTCCAGGCGTAGTAGGTTGGCTCCCATGAACGGACTGTGTATGGTTTTCCGCCGCAATCCGG
Source organism: uncultured Microcaldota archaeon (assembly GCA_903858385.1). Classification (GTDB taxonomy): domain Archaea; phylum Micrarchaeota; class Micrarchaeia; order Micrarchaeales; family Micrarchaeaceae; genus CAIOIN01. The sequence goes on from CAIOIN010000088.1 coordinate 9,497, forward strand.
AACTGGATCGCTGACGCAGTCGTCTTGTTCTTGAAACTGCAGGCTATTCTGTGTTTTGAGCGGTAATGTTACGTTTGCCGCAGTTGTGGTGTTACCGACAGGCTGGAACTGCCTCGCTGGCAGCGTAACATTAGAGGCAGCACTCATGCAAGTCATCTCTCCAGAGTATGGATCGAAATAGGGTATGCACCCAGGTATCGGTGATGGAGTCGGCGTTGGTGTCGGAGTCGGTGTAGGTGTCGGTGTTGAGGTGGTTGTTGCACAGGGTTGAGTGTACGTCGTATACGCGTAGCAGTAGTATGGCAATCCGCTGGATCCTTGACCTTGCGTGATTATCTGAAGCCCAGTAAGTGTATCGGGAGTCTGCAGGGATGCTATGCTCGTGTCGGCAGAGCCAAGGTTGGCGTATTCCGCGTGCCACGTCCAAAGGCCATACTGCTCGCTGGCCGGCACCTGGCCGAAGATGTACGACGCCGAATCGTAGCCGTCGGATAGATTATAGTTTCCATTCCCGTCGGTTTCGGTGCCGCCGGAATATGCCAGGTTATCTACGCCCCCTACAGCCAGATTATCAAACGCTATGGACACGGTGGAACTGGCAGGGGTATAATCGTCCCACGTGACGGACATCTGTCTCGTTACCGTGGTCGCAAGCGGCGAGCTGCTGGCAAGGCACCTGTTTCCCATTATGTAGGATTGCTGATCCGTGGTGAGATATTCTAATGTCTTTGATGAATCGGGAGTTTCCGGGCAGGTTATTAGCAATTGCGCGTTCTGCGCGTTCTGGTCGAGGACATCGCTTATTATTGGGAGCGGGCTCGGGTTGGAGAGGGTCGGCTGCGCTATATTTCCGTTTCCGGCCCCGCTGTAGGATGTGGATATGGTTGCAGTGTCTTGGAGGAGACATGGGCTGCCGCTGCAGCTGCCGCCCTGGGCCATCGGCGAAATCATGATGGGTGAAATGGACAGCAGCAACGCGATCAATAGGCAAGAAACGAGCAAAAATCTATGCATCTGTGCACCCCCTTGCTGTCTACAACGCTCCCAATATATTTATCACTTGCGATATGCGCAGAAGGCAGGAAAGATATTTCTTTTATGACGTTGAATAAAATGAGTGGTTTGATGGAGCTCGATGACGTCCTTTTTTATCTGGGCCATGCCAGTTTCTGCATAAAGGCGAAAGGCTATAACTTATTCATAGACCCTTACATGATTCCCGATTCGATGAAAGGCCGCGCGGACCTTGTGCTAATAACGCACTCGCATTTCGACCATTGCAGCAAGGAGGATATAGCGAAAGTGATCAAGAAAGGTTCGATGATAATAGCAGCAGGTTGCCTTGATGCAAATGAATATCTGGGATTAGCGGTGGCGGAGCCAGGATTCAGGACTGACTTCCACGGCATAGGCATCGAAGCGGTGCCGGCTTATAATGTCGCAAGCGAAAAGCAGAGCTTCCACCCAAGGGCAAAGATGGGCGTAGGCTACATAATAGACGTGGATGGAATGCGCATCTACCATGCCGGCGACACCGATTTCATCCCCGAGATGAAGGATCTGAAGGATATCTATGCAGCGCTCTTGCCAGTCGGCGGCAAGTACACTATGGATGAGGACGAAGCGATAATGGCGGTGAAGGCGATAAAACCGAAATTCTTCGTGCCGATGCACTACAAGAGGCTGCTCGGCAAGGAGGGCGCTAAAAAGGCCGAAGACAAGTTCATGAAGGAACTGCCCAACTGCCACATAATGAAGGAGCAGCTTCCCGCCTTCTCATTCTGATTTCTTATTCTTTATCAGCTTCTTCAACTGCCTTGCCGCACTCAGTATCATCTCAGGTTCCATCTGGAACGGGCGCATAGCGCTGTTCTCCATGGCCTCGGCTATTTCCGATGCGCGGCCTTTATCCAGACCAAGGGCACGCGCGGAATCTATAACCGCATTCCTGAGCTTCTTCTTCTTGTGCATCATCAGAAGATTTATCATCTCGGATTCGCTGCGGTTGATCTTTTTCCCGGTGGGCCTTAGGTAGACTATTTCGGAAGTGACCCTGGGCTGAGGGTAGAACTTGTCCGGGCTCACGCTCATCAGCCTGTGCATCTGGAAGCTCAGCCTTGAAGAGACACTCAGCCGCGAATAGCTCTTTGTGCCAGTTGCGGCGAGCATGTGCTCCACGAATTCCTTCTGCAGGCAGAGCACCGCGGGCATGGACCGCTCTCCGAGCCACGCCAGCACCTTACTCGACAGGTTGTACGGGATATTGGATATCATTATGTCCGCGCCTTCGAGCTTCTTGCCCTTGAGCTCGAAGAAATCGCAGTTGAGCAGCTCGAGATTCTTGCTCTCTAGGTTCTCACCGAGGAATTCGAACAGGCGCTGGTCGTACTCGACGGCTATGACCTTCTTCGCCACCTTGCACAGTTCGTTGGTAAGGACGCCCATTCCGGCGCCCATCTCTATGACAGTCCTGTTTCTTGCGTATTCCGCTTCCGCTTTCGCCACGGCTTCGTCCATCAGGAAACTCTGGCCGAGCCTCTTCGAAGCTTTCATTCCCTTGACCGCTAATCGGTATTCTTCCAAATCCATACGCCACACTTTTAATATTGTTTAATAAGTTATCCATTTTATAATAGAGTATGCACCGCAAAAGCAAGGCGCAGTCAGCGGTAGAGTTCGTCTCGACGTACGCATTCGTTTTCCTTATCATAGCGATAATATTGTTTCTGCTGTTCATGTTCGCTTCGGTGCCCACCAAGATTCTTCCGTTCCAGTGCACCGCGTTCAGCGGCTTCAGCTGCGTCGACGTGCTGTACACCACTGCCGGGAACTCGCTGTTGCAGATCTCGCTCACAGACACGCAGGCGGGCGTCGTCAGCATAGGTTCGTTCGGCGCGAAGATAAACAACGTGGCGGCGACGGACGGCACATGCACGCGCGGCGCAGTGCTTCCTGGCAATACGGTGACATGCACCGTGAGGTTCCCGTTCGCGGCCGCCTTAGGAGGCATATACACAGGCGTGTTCAACGTATCGGCGAACTACTGCACCAACGGTGTGGGCAACATATCAAACACGACATGCCAGACCGGAAATTCTTTCATTTATGCAGGCAGCTTCACGGTGCAGGTGCAGAAACCAGCGCTGCCGCAATATGTTGCATATTTCAACGGACAGACCGGAAACAGTTACATGTCAGCAACAGTTAACGGCATTGCTGGATCTACCGTATTTACCTCTTCATTGTGGGTGAATCTTGTAAAACTGAATGTGCAACAGAACCTTGCGTTCACGGGACTGAACACTGGCAATGACATTGTCCCGTACGTAACAGCAGGAAATGTCTTCCATTGTTGGACCACATCAACAGATTTGTCTTCAGGCGTTACCGTGTCTTCAGGAGCATGGTACCTCTTTACCTGCACTTATGCCGGTTCTTCGCTCAATGCTTATGTAAACGGGGTGCTGAAAGCAAATACACCTCTCACTGGTTTCTCATTGGGAGGCAATTTGATTTCTGTTGGATCTGATTATGCAGGTAGCGTTCCGACTAATGGGCTGATTAGCAATTTCCAGATTTATAACACTGCCCTGACACCGATGCAAATACAAAATCTGTATTCTGAGGGTATTGGTGGAACTCCGATAAATGTAGCCAACAACATCGGCTGGTGGTCGCTCAACAACAATGCAAATGACGTTAGCGGAGGAGGGAACAATGGCGTGGCCAGCAACGTTGTTTATAACTCCCTTTGGATCAGTGGGTACACGGCGCCCTGAGTTGGCGGGCACCGCACGCAAGCTTTTTAAAATGCCGAATACAATCATTATTCTGGTGCCCCAGTAGCTCAGTGATAGAGCGTTTGCATGGTAAAAACTTTTGGTAAAAGTTTTATCAAAAGCCATAAAGCAAAAGGTCGAGGGTTTGATTCCCTCTTGGGGCTTCTTTCTGACAGGATAAAACTTCAGAAATTTCAACTTACTTGAAGACCTGCGGTACAAGCAGCTTTAGAATAAGGAGCAATATAATCAGCACAACAAGCACCATTAAAAATGCCCGTTGCTTTTTGCTTTTTCCCGGCGTCGGCCAAGGCGTTCCCAAATCAGTGACTTTACGCTGCCCCAATACGATTAGTGTTCTCCCCGTGCTTACGAATTCGCCTTTCTCATTGTATGGCATGAATGATATTGTTGTAGAGGGTATAAAAATAGATTAGCGATAAAGCTCTCGGTCTTGACGTTCTTGGCAGTTCCTTGCGTATAAC
>CAIOIN010000089.1 GCA_903858385.1 uncultured Microcaldota archaeon
CCTTGAAGCAGATAGGCGAAGACTGCAAAGAGATAAGGAAAGGCTTGAATCTTCAACTGGATATCACAAGCCCTGGCAAAATTTCGCGCATCGAGAAGGAAGGGATTAAGATGATGGAGGCGAAGAAAAGAAAATATTCATACTACGAGATCGGGTTCAGGTTTTTTGTAGACCACGCAATCGTTTCGCTTAAGGATAGCATCGGCTTGAAGGGCAGGGAAGAAACGCTTCTTAGGGAGGCGGTGGGCAGGTTGTATTACAACGAGCCCGTCAGTGAGTTCAAGAGGAGAGAAAGAGCGGCAAGCAGGCTGAATGAGATTGGTGAACGGGGCAAATTGATATTCGATGCGTGGATTCAGGCGGAGCGCGATTTCAGATTGATGCGCAACCTGACACAGCTTAGTTCGGACATGTTCGACAACCCGATCAATTCGCTTACCGCGGGTAGTCTGCACGCCAAAAATTTTGGCGATATCGCAGAAGGTATGAAGGAGATAATCGGAGAACTTCAGAGAGAGGGATACTCCGGCTTCTATGAGTGAACGGGAACATCTGCACGCGCATCTCGGATATTTCTGTTGTGGCGTTTAGCGTTCAAAACTCGTGCACCAGATCCGCAAGGTCCCTTCTAGGCTGCGCATCGGGATGCTCGGCCGGATAACCCACGGGGATGATGGTGATCGGTATCAACCTTGCATCTCTGTTTATTGCCGCTAGCACTTTGCCGGGATCTGGAGGGCTTATCCAGACCGTGGAAAGCCCAAGGGCGGTTGCCGCAAGCTGGCAGTATGACGCCGCGATTGTGGTATCCTCTATCGCAAGCAGGTCCATGCGCTCTTTGGAGAGAGGGTTTGCCGTTGAAGACGCACGGATTATTTCGGGATTTGCGCAGAAAACGAGTATCACAGGCGCTTTGATGATGTAATCCTTGCCAGAAAGTGAAGCGGCCAATGCTCTTTTCTTTTCGTCGGTGCTCGCGATGAAGATCTCGTAGGACTGGCGGTTGCGGGCGGAGGGCGCCAGATTCACGGCTTCGAGCAGGCGCTCAAGCTTCTTCGCCTCGATTATCCTGTCAGTGTATAATCTTGTGGAACGCCTTCTCTCGACAGCAGCAAAAAAATCCATGAGTAGTTATGGCGGATCGAAGCTTTAAGTTTTTGCGTTGAGCGGAGCCATCGCAAATGCTTCAGACAAGCGCAATTGCTTACTGGGCAGGGCTTTCCGCTGCGGCCTTCTTCTTTCTGCCCATTGGAACCTTCGGCATCTTCAGGCCGGGGAATATCTTCGCCATTTGCGCCGGATTTATGCCGGTATCGTAGCCCAGGTTCGTTATAGTCTTGCTTAGGAGATAGACTTCCGCTATCGGAGTAAGCGCCTTGTTTTCGCACGCGCTGTCGATGGCGTTCTTCGCCTCGCTGCCGCTCAATGATTTGATCACGTCGCTGAGCGATGCATAGCTCTTCCTCACCCCGTTGGTGAGCTTGCCTGCGTATTCATCCAAGACGCTGACCTTTATGCCCAGCATCGGATAGGATTTGCTGTCTATCAGGGATCTTACGCCAGCCATGTGCATGACGACCTCTTCCGGCATCGTGTCGGCGCGTATGCCCAATCTTCTTATTGCTATCCAGTCCTTGTACTTTGCCATGAAGTCTATGTACTCTTCCGGCTCGTCCAAGGGATCACGCCTTGATTACGTAATAGCCTGCGGCCTTCTCGCGGGCGACCCTCTTGATTATGCCCTTCTGGACCAGCGTGACAAGCGAGTTGGTCACTAGCCCCTTCGGCCTGTTTGACTTCTTCGTTATGTCGTCAGCAGTCTTTATGCTGGTGTCCTTCGTAGCGCCAAGCTCTTCCATTGCCTTGACGATTATCTGCTCTATTGGTGTAAGTTCTACCATTATTTCACCGATGATCACAAACCCGTGCGTTATTTCTTCGTCCTTATCTCCTTCCTCTTGGGCCTCAGAGACCTGTAGCCGCACTTCCTGCACTTCTCGGAACCTGCCTTGTTCCTCGACTTGCATTTCTTGCATATCCATATCTTGGATATCTCTGCGTCCGCTATTGGAAATTTACCCATTAAAATGCACGATGTTTGTCTCTTTATTTTGGATGGTTGCTGCGCTATTTATCTCCTGGTCAGGTCGGACACCTCTGCGCTTGCAGAGCTTTCCGGCGTTCGCATGTTCTGGCCTGAAGCGGATATCAGCACGACATCCCCGATGTTCTTTATGTTCCTGAAAAGTATGCTCTTCTGCTGAAGTATCTTCTTCGCCTCGTCGCGGTCTACGCTCTTCCACTCTTCCATGAGAAGCCTGCTGACTTCGCCCCTTTCAAGGTCGATTATCGCATCGCGCACTTCGCCGAGATACTGGCCCGCATCACTGTAGATGTCCATGTTGTAAATGTCTGATATCTTCATCTGAGCACCTCTCTAGTTATAGTGATACATATTTTAAATACCTTTTGCATGGCGTAGGGGCGCTTTATGTGCGAAAATTGGCACGATTTTGCCCGATTTTTGGGCTCTGGCGCGTTTTTGGACAGGGATGGAATCGGTTGTTGGAGATGATTGCATACGATGCGCCATCATCGCCTTTTCGTTTTTGTTGGCGCGATTCCGTTATAATTGATGAGAGAGGGTCTGTCAAATATTTATATTTCAAGCCGATTCGTTTTTCAGTCGACATTTTATGCGCGTAACGCCTTCGCAGCGATAGGAATAAATATCAGAGAGCATGTATTCTTTAGTGGTAAGCATGGATAGAGAACTCGTTGTCAGAAAGACTGCTGATTTCGTAAGACAAAAACTAGGAGGCGAAGGCACAGGCCACGACATGTGGCATGCGCAGCGCGTCCATGAAACCGCGGTATCGATCGCCAAGGGCGAGAAGGGCGCGGATCTTTATGTGGTGCAGCTGGCCTCGCTTCTGCATGACATAGCCGACCACAAGTTCACGAAGGACGACAAGGCCGGCCAGAGGATGGCCGAGGCATTCCTGAAGAAACAGGGTGTCGACGACAAGACGGTAGCTCATGTTTCTTACATAATAAACAACATCTCGTTCAGCGGCGCGGCTGAAAAACCCAAGCTGAAGACTAAAGAGGCAATGATAGTGCAGGACGCAGACCGATTGGATGCGATGGGCGCGATAGGCATCGCAAGAGCCTTCGCCTACGGCGGTTACAAGGGAAGGACGCTCCACAATCCCGTGAAGCCGAGCGATTACGGCTCGTTCGCGGATTACAAGAAGGCGAACGCGCTTGATGCTACGACCATAAACCACTTCTACGAGAAGCTGTTGCTCCTGAAGGGCAAGATGAACACCGAAACAGGCAGGAAGATCGCCGCGGACAGGCACACTTTCATGGAGGACTATCTGGACCAGTTCTACGCGGAGTGGGACGGAAGAAAATAAGTCTATGAGGATAACTCGAAAAGCTTTAGGCACTCCTTTCTCATGAATCCCTCTTTCAGGTCAAGCTTTGGCATACCTTTTGATAGCACTGTTTTACAGGGTATTTTTATCTGCCTCCAGGAGAATTTCTTTGTGCTCCTGTTTTTTGCATCTTTCTCGAACGCACCGAATACTATCCCCTGCATCTTGGCCCATATCGCCGCCGAAGTGCACATCGGGCAGGGTTCTAGCGTCGTATAAAGCACGCACCCTTCCAGATATCCCGATTTCAGCTTCTTGCAGGCATTCCTTATCGCCACTATCTCCCCGTGGACGGTGGGATCGTGTTCGTGCTTGAGGTTTGTGGTGCCCTTGGCGATTATCCGATTATCTTTTACAACGAGAGCGCACAAGGCGTAATCCCCGTTTTTGGCGGACTCCTTGGCGCATTCTATGGCCTTCATCATGAACTCTTTTCTGGCTTTAGTCTTCAGATAATCATCAAGGTGCGATTGCCGGGATTTGAACCCGGGTTGCAAACTTGGCAAGCTTGCGTCCTACCAGACTAGACTACAATCGCATGTATAGGGAGTATTGATAGTAAATAATTAAATACGTAATCGACGGGTTTGGTTTGGGGCTTTTTTGATTGTCGGCAGTTTTATACGTCGACCACTACTCGCGAGGTGAAGCGTCCTTTCTTCTTTTCTATCTTCAGGTCGTACATGGAAACCCCTTTTATCTCGAGTTTCGAGTCCCTGTCGGTCCTGCTCTTCGCGAGAACTTTCGCGGTGAGCGCATAGCGCTTGCCTATCTTCCGTATCTTGAGTTTCATGACTTTGTATGCAAATAAGCTCTCGGCACCCATCATGGATATCGCATCCTGCAGCACGTACCACAACAGCTCCTCTTCCGATTTCGCCTTTACGTTCAATGCGAATGAGCGCGTCTTCGACTCGTTTTTCGAGACCTTCTTCGTATACGCGATCGTCTCGAACAGCGCCATGAGGGCATTCTTGAAGGATATTTCGAGAGTGCTGCCGTAGGCTAGGAACTCGACGTCAGCGGTGTGCCCCATGTACCGGTAGCCTTTTGCCATTAGAAACGCTATAATCAATCCGACTGCGGTATTTTATACCTTATGTGCCCAAGAGTATTGTCCTGTGAAGAGAAGAGTAACTACTGACTTGTGATGAAGTCCATTTCGGCTGAGGACTTAATGTTTTGGTTGCATGGATAGCAAAAAAGCCAAGCTGCTTGGGATAGCGGTCATCATCACCGCGTTCTTCTTTGGATCCATCAATTCCATATTGGTGACAAGCCCCAGCGTCACCGATACCGATCCGAGCACGTACATCATAGTCGTGATGCTGATGCTCTTCTTCCTGATTGTGGCATCGGCAAAAGAGGAGTTGAAATTCGAGTTCAGCTTGAAGAACATCGCCTACGGTGCCATCATCTTCATGGCTTATCTTCTGCTGCTGTCGTATTCGAGAGTGGCGTTGTCATCCACATTCCAGTCGTACAGGATCGACGCGCTGCTGTTCACCGCGCTGCTCACTGCACTGATAATGTTGGTGTTCGGCTCCGAGGGGCTTGCGAAAATGAAGCAAGTGCTCGTCTATGCGCTGTTCGCTTCGCCGGTGGTGCTGCTGCCATTACTATCGCTGAACGGCGCATTCGCTAACCTCAATGCCGGATTAGTCTATGGCTTGATACGTTCCGTCGGAGTTCCCGTGGTGAAGAACGGCCTGATTATCTCAGCACCCACCCTGGGCAGCATAACCATATCCACTACCTGCACGTCGATAGGCACGTTCATTGCGCTCGTCATGTTCCTTGTGCCGGTCGCCTATTTCTACGAGGGAAAATTGAAGTCGAAGGCGCTCTGGGTCTCTTCGGGCCTTGTCCTGATGCTCGCGCTCAATGTGCTACGCATGTCCGCCATATCGCTGATATGGGCTTACTACGGCATAGGCAGCGCGCTGAACCTATTCCACACTTTCGCAGGCCAGCTCCTGTTCTACGCATCGATAATAATCATGCTTTTGCTCGCCGGCAGGTACGGGATGCACATCGGCGGAGGTAAGAGCAAGGACAAGAAGGATATAGCGAGACTTGATAG
>CAIOIN010000090.1 GCA_903858385.1 uncultured Microcaldota archaeon
ATTCGACACGTTTTTCACTACGAAGCACAAAAAAATCCCGGAGCAATCCGCCTGTGGTGAGCAAAGTCGAACCGGCACAGGCCTCGGCCTTTCGCTTTGCAAAAAGGTTATCGACGCTCACGCCGGAACCATAACTGTCGAATCCCAGCCCGGCAAAGGTACTACCTTTACAATCACCCTGCCAAAAAAATAATTCTCAATTGCGGTTTTTAGTTTTTCTATCGACACCCCTGCCGCCGAACGCCGGGCATCAGGCGCATGACCCTGCCGAGTCGCCTGTATACCCTTGTTCGGCAGTAAGATGCTCATTTCGGTGGAAAGAACTTCCGTTCGATGTCATCAAGGGTGTAGCGATTTTGGAACTTCTGACAAATGCTCAACACCTCCCGGTCCGACAACTTCTTCCCCTCGGTAGACAGAAGTACCTTCTCGACGTCTGAGAGGGTTTTCCTGGTTCCTTCGGAGAGTTTAACTCGCTGGTTGAGCATGATCTGTTTCTGGTTGTCGATCACAACGAAATCAACGAAATTCTGGTCACAGAGGTATGACCACGCCGCAATGGAAGCGTCGGCTTTCGGAAGACTGAGGATGCTAAGATACTCCTGCATGTCTGGCTTCTTCCCAGGCAGCAAGGTGCGCGCGTAAATGGCAACCAGCTGTGGGTTGTCGGATTCGTGGACCACGGCAATCTCCACTTTAGCGTCCTTAAGCACTTCTTTCGTCCAATACGCCTCATTGTCTTTGAGGAACAGCACTGCCCTTGGGTAAATGCCCTCCCTTGCAGGAAACAAGACACACGTTTTGACCTTCCGTTCGTAGAGGGATGGGAGCACCTTCATAGTTGGCGTACATTCTGGATACCGGAACACTCCCGGAGCGATTCCCTCAGCTTCCTCTTTCCAACCTGCCAAAGTGAACTGGGCAAGAGCGAACTCTGGGTGCCTTTGCGAGAAAGCAGCCATCTCCTGCAATGCCGACGCGAATTGTGCAGATACTCGCAATGCGCAAATCGCTGCGTATTGTAGTTCAAGGTTCTCGGGTTCAATATCCGATGCCTGCTTCAGTTTACGATACGCCTGCATTATCTCGCCCTGGTCGCCGGCGCTCCGAATCGTCAGGTTTTCGTTGATCTCAAGATTGCGTTCTATCACTTTCAGAGCTTCGTCAATCAGAACTTTTGCGGTCTCCATTTTATCTGCTCCTATCTTTCCTGCCTCCTCACCCTTTGAAGTTCCGGCTACCAATGCCAACGCCACGATCGCCACTGCTATTATCATCTTCATCTCTGTCTCCTTTGCCTAACTGCCTTAAAATTAAGGGTTTATCAGTATTTTGCCCGTTTTTAGCCCAGAAACCCAACTTTTGTCTTTTTCCCGTTGTTTCGACAGTTATCGGCGGATGTTCAGAAGTCGCCCCAACGCGACAAGTGCCGCTATGCCACCGGCGATAATGGGACCGTACCAAATCCAGTAAGTGCCACCGGATGGGGTGGATGTTGCTGCAGAATATGACGCCACGGTCACAAGCAGACCAAGTCCCGCAAACGCAGCGCTACCAATCAACAGACCTGTAGCACGAGACCGTACTTTGTGGACGGCGTCGTCCAGAATCGCCTTTGCAGATTGTGGGGCGAGTCCTTGCTTCACGAAATCCGCTTCTACATCGGAACCAGATTCACCCTTGGAGACGCGAACTTTGGCTTCCGCTTCCCACTGGCGTTTACTGCGGCCCGATAAGGCATTTTCGTCCATTTCGATCTCCGTTGCTCACGATTTCAAACCATGGAGCACGTCACTGGCGATTCTGTTGGCGACCCGTTGCGCACAGAATTTCAGCATGCCCTTTGCGGATCCCCCCAAAAGTCCCATGTGTGCACGCTGAACATAATCGAACTGTTGAGGGTCCGACCCGGCCAGTACAATTTGCCCTTCAACTTCAAGAACCGCTGGCGCTATAAAGGGGAGCAACCACCGTAAGAACTGGTTGCCTTGATCTATCGCG
>CAIOIN010000091.1 GCA_903858385.1 uncultured Microcaldota archaeon
ATCATGCTGAGGTCCGGTGATATTGACGGTGTGACCCTCACGGTGTCGCCAACCAGTTTTTGCAGGAACTGCTGCGGTATCCAGTTATTCATGAACATGTTTGTCGAGCCGTACAGCGTGGCCATCACGTCGAACTTCATCGTGGTGGAATACACGTCGGTAAGCATGGACAGCCCTTGGTGCAGCGCCAGGTTGCCGATGTAGTAGTCCGCATATTGGAACGGGGACAGGCTGGCCTGCGATGCCGAGACTCCCGAAGACATCAGTATGGTCTTGCCGAACGAGAGGGAGGTGTTGCACACCATCTGCGCCGAAGCTATGAGTATGGCTATTATCAATACGCTTATGATCGACTGCGTTATCTCGGCCCTGGTCGCTTCGTTGACCCTGCCACGTATGCGGTCTGGCATGAACCTGCTGAGCGAGTATACGATTGCTATTATCGCCATGCTGATCAGGACGATGAGCAGGTTTACGCTTATCCAATTGTTCGCGTAGTTGGCCGCACCGTACAGCGTGCAGGTGTTTATTGTTATCATCGTTTCACTACTTCGGTCATGCAATCTTTATTCTCTTCCCTATGCTGAGCTTGAGGGCGCCGCCCATGGACCTTGCTAGAGTCTGCACGAAGATTATGCCGAGCACCATGTCTATCGGGAAGAGCACGAACTGCAGCACTATTATCAGTGCGTATTGGTTGAGCAGGTTTATTACCGGATAGAGGGTAGTGAGGCCGAGCGTCAGGGAGGTGAATCCGATTTCTGCTGCCTTGTTTGCTGCTAAGGGATTGAAGTTGTTTGAGCCGATGGCCAGGATCAGCGGATCGACTGCAGTGGGCACGGGTATGCTGTAGAGTAAGGAACACACGATTGCGCCCCCGGAGCATGGAGTGGGTGCAGAAGCCGTGTTGGACGTGAGGCCGATGAAATAATCTGTTATGGGCATGTTGAGCGTGACCAGCAGCACCGGATATATTATAGAGGTGCCTATCGCTATCGCTATCATTGTGCCGCCTATGCCCCTGAGAAAGGGTATCGACCTCAGCACTATCCCGATCGGCAGGAAGACCGCCAGCCCGGACATGACGACGGTAGGGAGCAGGTCTGCCTGGAACTGCAGCAGCACCATGACCGGCACTATGAGCATTCTTATGATCATGGCTATGAACGAGAACGTCGGTATGGTCGGATCTATGCCTTCGATGTAGGTGCTTGTGAATATGGAAGCAGTCGAGCCGAATTGGACCCCGCCAATTAGCAGCGGAGGTATGGTTGGTATTATCAACGGTATCGCAAACCATGTCTCGACAGACAGAGTCTTCGCGGTTCGTATTCCCACGGATAGGCCGAACACGGTCGCAAAGGCGTTGTATGCATAGCAGCGCGTCGGCTGCAGGTATCCGATCAGCGCAGCGTTGTAGAGCGTCGCAAGATTGGCGGACAGTCCGGTGCTGGTGCCGGCGCTTAACGTGCTTACGCTGGAGCATTGCTGCATGGATGCGCCGCCGCCAGACAACAGCGAACTTCCGGTCGAAAGGGAGGTCACCGCGAGCGAGGCGCTCAGGCTACCCAGGAGCGCCAGCACGGAATAGATTATCGCGACGAGCATGATGCTCTTTGCGCTCTCCCAGAGCTCCTTCCGATACCACCCCTTCAGGCCGCCCATGTTGAGGATTTCGCCCAGCAGATAAGTGAGCGCGACCACCGCGAGTGAGACTATCAAACCTATGGCCGATATACCGATTGATTCGGAGACGCACGAGCCTATGTCTGTGAGCCCTTGCGGGTTTATGAGACAATTAATCTTCAATGGGATGGAAGCTGAGAAGACGGGTGTTGACAGAAGCGCGAGCATGACCAAAGCTAACAGCAAAGCGCGGCTTCGGGACATGCTAAGATATCTTAGACAAGATATTTAAACATGAAGAAGAAGCTGCGAACGCGTATGACAACTGCCTATCTGCCGAGGAGCTTGAACCTCTTCATGTACAGCTCGCTCTGCAGCAGCACCAAGAATGGAAGTATGAAAAGCGAGTTCACGATCAGCATCAGGTATCTCGACAGCACGGATCCGCCGATGGCGATGAAGACGAAGTCGAAGAGCGTCAGGAGCGCGATCGCGATGACCAGCCAGAGCGCGAAATAGTCGAATCTTCTGGCGACGAACTTGGCGCTTGCCTTCATCGCCCTGATTATCTTGTTGCCGTCTATGACTATCGATGCCGGCGCGTAGAACAGGAATGGAGTTATCGCAAGGCCAACGAACACGGTTATAATGCTTGAATACGGGTTGCCGTAGCTCAGCGCATTGGCAAGGAGGATTATGCATGTTGACAGAAGCAGTACGATGAAGACCTTTGAGGTGTACTTCTCTAGCCCTTCGATCACCTCGCGCTCAACTTTCGTCCTTGTCCTGCTGTGCTTGACCACGACGTTTATCGCGACTATCGCGAAGCTGAGGAACAGCAAAGAGAAGAGCAGCGCCACGGCTATGACCGCGGTGTTGAAGAGGTTGAGATTGAAGAACAGGCTGGCTGTCCTTATGAATATGGCGCCAGCATCAACATAGGTGGGGAAGCCCGCGAAGACCGGTATCAGGAAGGCTATCACGAAAGGTATGGAGCACAGCAGTATCAGGTATATGTCAGACAGGTAGGTCTCGACCGCATAGCTCAGTACGTTAGCCAAAGCATCACAATACTGATTGGAGAACAAGTAATAAAAAGATGACTAAAAAGAAGGACAAAATCAAAAAGAAGAAAGAAAGGAAAAGAATGGGTATGCAGTATCAGCTGTTGCATACCGCGAGTATCGAGGTGCTGCTCTGGCCCGACACTATCCCGATTATGTACGGTGCGAGTATCGAGATTATGACTCCAACCACTCCGCCGAGTATGAAGCCCATGCCGTAACCCTGTATCGCGCCCTTTGATGCGCTCGGCATGATGTTTGCGCCTGCATAAAGCGCGCCTCCCATTATCACAAGGACGATGGCCAGAAGGAATATTATGTTATGCACGTTGTTGTAAACCCCGCACAACGGATACATGACCGCGTTCGCCGGAGAGATGCACTGCTGCGAGCCTGTTGCGCAGCCGATTGAAGTCAATGCCCCGCAGCCCGCATCGCATGATGGATTTGCCGAGCATGCAGTTGTTGCACCCGAAATGAGCCCTTTATACGAGCTAGTGCAACTAGCGCTTACAAAACTTGAAAACACTCCCAAAGTCAGGAGCAACAGCACGAACAGCCGCGAATACTTTCCTACGCTGTTGTATCCGCTCATAAACCCATAAGTTACGTTTCCCATTGTTTACACCATTGCAAATGCTTGAGTAGTTATCAAAACGCATATTTAAATACTTATTGCGCTCGGCGGCAGATGCGATGCACTCATTACCGGCACGTACAAACGTATTTTATACCTTCTTTACGCTTATCAAT
>CAIOIN010000092.1 GCA_903858385.1 uncultured Microcaldota archaeon
AAGCTCGGCAGCAAGGTGAGCATCATAGCAAGGTCTGACGTGCTGCGCACATTCGACAGGGAGGCAGTTGACCTGATAAAGGCGAAGATGGTGGTGCTGGGCATTGATATTTACACCAGAGTGAACCCGGCATCGCACAGTGCCAACTCCGTGACCTTGAGCGATGGAAAAGTCATAGAAGCCGAAACGGTAATAGTCGCCACGGGATTGACGCCATACGTTGAATGCCTTGGACTGGAGAACACGAAGGTACAGCTTGATGAGAAGGGATTCATAAAGGTCGACAATGCGTTGCGCACTGCCGATCAGAACATACTTGCGGTCGGCGACGTCATCGGACAGCCTATGCTTGCGCACAAGGCCATCAGGCAAGGTATCGTAGCTGCGGAAGTCGCTTCGGGAGAGAATTCGTCCTATGATAATCTAGTGGTGCCGGCAGTCATATTCTCGGATCCGGAGGTTGCAGTCGCCGGCAGCGTGGAAGAGTCGGAAGGCATAAAGGTGACGAAGTTCCCGTTGACTGCGCTGGGCAGGAGCGTAGCACTGGACACGACGAACGGCTTCGTCAAGATTGCGTACGACGAGGAAAATGTGATACGGGGCATTGAAATAGTCTCTGACGAAGCCAATGCGATGATAGCTGAAGCCGCGCTGGCGATAGAGATGGGAGCTACGCTTGAAGACATAGCTGACACGATACATCCGCACCCGACCTACAGCGAGGCGGTGCAGGAAGCGGCTGAAGCCGCGCTTGGCAGATCAATACACTTCTTCTACGGCAAGAGCAATAAGAAACCATAATAGGGGTGTGATGGAATCAATCGCGTTGAGGGGAGAAGATCATTACCGAAAAGATATTAAAAAGGTAAACGTGCTGGTGGTTGGCTCTGGAGGCAGAGAGCATGCATTACTATGGGCGTGTAGTAAAAGCCGAATGGCTGGCGAGGTTTACATCGCTCCAGGCAATGGAGGCACAGTTGCGCATAATGTGGATATAACTTCTGAAAACTTCGACGCTTTGTGTAAATTTGCGCGCGAACATGATTGTTTTACTGTGGTGGGGCAGGATAGGCCTTTGGCAAATGGGATAGTTGATTATTTTAGAGCTAGAGGTTTGTCGATTTTTGGACCGACTGCGCAACAGGCGTGGCTTGAGTCGAGCAAGTTATATGGAAAACAGTTCATGAAAGACAATGGGATACCGACTGCGGATTTCGAGACGTTTGTGGATTCGGGAGCAGCAATCAGGTATGCTAGAAGCAAAGATTGGAATGTAGTGGTAAAAGCTGATGGATTAGCAGAGGGTAAGGGGGTATTTGTCTGCTCTTCCCAGAAAGAGGCAGAGGCGGCGATTATCAGCATACTGGATGCAAAGAGGTTCGGGTCAGCGGGGGATAGGATAATCGTGGAGGATAAACTTTATGGCAAAGAATTGTCATTGTTTGCGTTATGCGACGGCAAGGATGCAATGTACATTGGTAGTGCAGTTGATTATAAGCGGCTTCTTGATGGAGAAAAAGGCCCTAACACGGGCAGTATGGGGGCTTATTCTCCGGCGTTGGAGTTTGATTCTGGATTGATTGATAGGGTGATGAGGACTGTTGTCCATCCCGCTGTGGAAAAAACAGGGTTTAGCGGTTTCTTGTTTGTGGCATTGATGGTAACTGAAAAAGGGCCGAAAGTGCTGGAATTCAACGCCAGGCTTGGTGACCCAGAGGCGCAGGTGATATTGCCAAGACTGAAGTTTGATCTCTTGAGTGAGATGCATTCTGTTGCTAATGGACACGGCATCGGGGTGAAATCCAAAGATATTTTCAATGAGCTGCATGCGACCTGCGTTGTCATGGCTTCTGAGGGGTATCCCTTTGATCACAAGGATAAATTAGGAAGAGCGATAGATGGCTTGACAGAAGACACATCTTCGGAAGGCATCATTGTCTTTCATGCGGGAACTAGATTCAAAGATGGCTTTTTGGTGACTGACGGTGGCAGGGTGCTCGATGTTGTAGGCCTTGATAAAACACCGCAAGGGGTCAAGAGCGAAAGCGTACGGATACATCGAGCGGGTGCATTTCGCAGGGGAACAACACAGGATGGATATAAATTTAGAAGCTGGCAAATGGTATCTTACAAGCGCACAGCACAGAAGCAACGTAGATAATGGAAACCGGACTAGGACTTGATGGATAAATAATATATATGGCGGGATTGTATGGACTATGAGAAGGATTTCGAAGAGAGCTTTGAAGGCACTTCTTTCGGCACGATATACTGCAAGCACCACAGAGGGGAAGGCAAAACCATCATATTCCTGCATGGTTTCAGCGCGACTTTGAAGGTGTGGTCGCGACTCATGGGTTTTCTGCCAAAAGAGCTTGATGTGTACTTGATAGACCTGCTCGGCCATGGCAGATCCGATGCGCCGAAAATAGACTACAGCATAGATGTTCAAGCCCAGGTACTGAAGGAGTTCGTAGCGATGGTTGATGAGGATTGCTACCTGTTCGGCCATTCCTATGGCGGCTGGGTCGCCGCGCACTATGCGTCGCAGCAGTTCCCCTGCAAAGGCATACTACTCGAGGATGCCGCCGGACTGAAGAAGTCGTACGAAGGCCTTACCGAAGAGGAGCTTGGCAGAAACAAGGAAAACATGATTAAATCCGCCATGGCCATAAACGACAACAAGGAGTACGTCATGAGAAGCATAGTCTACTCCGATAGGGATCTGCTTGACGCCGAGACCCTTGCCAGGATAAGTACGCCGACAGTGGTGGTGTGGGGCAGCGAAGACAAGATAGTCGATAGCAAGTTTGCCAGTGTTTTTGCAAAAGAAATAAAAAACAGCAGGCTAGAGATGATAACAGGCGCAGGGCATTATCCGCATTACACCCACCCGAAACAGGTCAGCGAAGTCATAATGAAATTTATAGAGTGATCATCATGCCAGCCAATTTTGCAGATAAGTCGTGCGTGATAACTGACATGATAAAGGAGACTCCGGACGTCACGCTGTTCAGGTTTGAACCTGAAGACAAGACGAGAATGGATTTCGAACCGGGCATGTTCGTCATGGTCGCTTATGTGGATCCGGCCACGAAGGAGAAGACGGCAAGGGCTTTCTCCATAGCTTCCGCGCCCAGCCAGGATTTCCTCGAATTTTATATAAGCATGGTGCATGGCAAGCTCACCTCAAGACTCGAGAATGCAAAGGTCGGCGAAAGGTATTACATCACGGGCCCCTATGGCCAGTTCAAGTTCTCTCCTGACGCGGATAGGAAAGTGCTTTTCCTTGCTGGCGGCACTGGCCTGGCGCCATTCATGTCCATGCTCAGGGAGATAAAGCTGCTCTCTTCGGGCAATGACGTCTCGATGCTCTACAGCGTGAAATACCCAAATGAGGTAATAAGGAAGAGCGAGCTGGCCGAATTGGGCAGCCAGATAAACTTGAAGACGCACATAACCGTGACGCGGCCGCAGCCTGGCGACGGATGGACCGGCCAGACCGGACACATAGATTCGGAGATGATAAAAAGATATGCACCCGACTTCGCGGAGCGCATGACCTACATATGCGGTCCGCTGAATTTCGCCCAGGCGATGAAGGATGCGCTCATGGCATTGGGCGTGCCATCAGAAAGGATAAAATCGGACGTATGGGGCTGATCACAGCTTGCTCAGCCTCTTGTAGACCTCTTCGATATCGAGCTTCGTGACCAGCAGTGGTATCTTCTCTATCTGCGCTATCTTGATTGCGAGCTTGTCAACAGTGGTGACGTTGTGTATGACTATCACCTTCGGCTTTATCGGCGATACCCTTATCACGACGAGCGGCGACCTTCCGGATGAGACGCGCTCGAAGATGAATGCCCTTTCGGTCGTGGAGCCGAAGAGCTTCGGATACTCTGCAGGCGACAATTCGAGTATTACTCTCAGGCTGTCCAATCGCGTATAGCCGAACAACTTTATCGAATCGAGATAGTTCGGATTCGCTATCACCTTGCCCTCTATGATTCTATTGAAATCCGACCCGCTTATCGGCGACGTAAAATCATGTATGGTATAGAATGAATCCTTCTCTTCCGTCTTGGGCGCCATCCTTTCCAGGCCGTTCTTCACAGTGCCGCCATGGACGCCGTCTATGATGAAGAGCGCCTCGACGAACCGTTTTATCACGCCTACCCCCGGGCTCAGCCTCCGGTTGCTTTCGTAGTCGCTTATCGTGGATGTCGAGATCTTTATCTGCTTCGCAAGCTCTATCTGAGTTACGCCGAAGAGTTCCCTCCATTTCTTCATCGCGCTGCCGGGGCTCTCCGCTAGGGTTATCTCTCCCGCAATCTTCTCCCGAAGTTCATCCACCGTATCAACCGAACAAATGTTGGACTGTTATGTGTTTTTCTTCTTTCCTTTGACCTTGCCATTGTCGACATTCTTGTACAGCGAGTTTATATATTCTTTGCTTACGGGCTCGCCCGCTGAAGCCTCTGCGTCTGCTTCAGATTCCGTTATCGGCGGCTTCTTCAGGGCGCCGTACACGGTTATGATCAGGCCGGCCACGCCCAGTAGTATTATGGCCAACTCGGTTATCGCTATATTGTTGTATATGCTGTAGTTTGCAGCGGTCAGTTTGAAGTAGGATACTACGCCGTTCAGCGTGGTGTTGTACGAATAGCTGCCTTTGGTGTTGTCTATGACAAGGTAAGCAGTGCCATTGAACTGATTCAGCCCGATGATGGAGCTGTTCGCGGCCGGAGTGCTCTGGTTCGTCGTGATTATTATCTGCGAGGTGGTCGTATTGCTGTTTATCACAGAGGTTCCGCTTGTGCTTATGCTTCTGGCATAAGCAAGCCCGCTAAAGGAACTGTTGCCATTCATGTGACTGCTCCAAAGATGGAATGTACTTGCATTGAACAGGTAGATGTTCGCCTTGCCGCTTGATATTGCGTACAATGCGACCAGAGAGGTGTTGCCCGTTTCCACCGTTGCGTTCGAGAAGCCGCCGCTGCTTATCGTCAAGTTGGAGGTTATCAGAACTTTGGACAGCGCATGGCTGTAAAGCGATCCGGACACGAAGAACAAGATTAACGCTATTGCAAAAACCGAGATGCCTATGTAAAAGATTTTCTTCCTCACGAACCCACAGACAAATTCTACAGATTAAAGATATATAAAGGGTGCGCATGGCCGCATTGCACACGTGCATGGAGAAGTGCATGTCGGCAGTTGCAATGGCTCATTCGCCGACCGCCTCAAGACCGGCTGGGTCCGAGTAATCTCTTTTGTCGATGATGTATTCCAGCTCGTCGTCCCGCATCGCATCGCAGATGGACTCATCTTTAGAGAAACCAATGGAGTTTAGGAGCCTTATCGACCGTTCGTTGGACTTGAAGGTGCGTGCGGCTATCCTGCTCAGATCAAGTCGGCCGAACCCGAATCCGAGCAGCAGCGTGAGCGCCTCCTTCGCATAGCCCATGCCCCAATATCGCCTGCCGAGCCAGTAGCCAAGCTCCGCCCGCTTAGTTTTACTGTCGATGCCCATCAGCGCACATGCGCCGATGATCTTATTGTCCAGCGTTATGCTGAAGTGCGATTCCGTGCCGTTTGCCTGTTTCTCGCGCAGTGAGCTTATGAACGAGAGTGCGTGCTCTTCGGTATAGGGGAAGGGAAATTCGCCAAACCTCGCAACATTGCGGGTTATTTCGGGGTCGTTGGCGTTGTCCGCTATTCCGGCGGCATCTTCTATGCCCATCGTCTTCAGGAGTACCCTGAAGTTCCTGGCCCTTATTTCCATAGGCTCGCCCTGGAGGCAGAGAGAATCAACGGCATCAGCATCATTTCTCAGCACCATATTTATATACTTATACAGCATAGTTTCTTCGATAGCGGCTGACGCAAATGGTTTTGTTATGGGCGATGAAACTTCAAGGATAAAGACAGGGATTGTTGGGCTTGACTCGATACTTTTTGGCGGAATACCTGCCGAGAATCAGATCATCATAGCCGGAGGCCCTGGCGCGGGCAAGACTCTGCTGTCGTTCGAGATACTCTACCGCAACGCGAAGAACGGGGTGCCGGTAGCGTTCATAACTTTTGACGAGCACCCGTCGAAGGTGTTGGAAAATGCGAAGAAGACATTCGCGGAATTCACCGATTTGGACGAGCTGATCAAGAAGAATATGTTCGTAATCGAAGGCAAGGAGCCGGCTTCAGACGTCTTTTCGCAGGCATACCCAGATGACTATTCTTTCGGGAACATGGTCTCGTACATAGAGGGGGTCGTCAAGACGAACGGCGCGAAGGTCATGGCCATCGATTCGCTCTCGCTGATAAAGCTGATGATGACCAACAAGCTCTCTTGGAGGAGGTCCATGGTCGCCCTGATATCCAACCTGCGCAGGCTTGGAGTCACGGCCATATTGACATCGGACATAATGTCTTCGGAGAGGGATGAGCTGAGGTTCAGCCAAGAGTTCTTCATCTTTGACGGAGTGATAATGCTGTACCAGAGCGGACAGGAGGACAAGAGGGTCCTCACGATGGAAGTGGTGAAGATGAGGGGCAGCAACCACAGCTGGGCGCTTTCGCCCTATGAGATAACGCCGCACGGCTTCAAAATTTTCACGATCGAGCAATGATGCAATGGTCTCTTTCTTCAGAAGAGGCGATAGCGGCGATGAAGCAGCCAAGGGCAGCGCAGAGCAGGAGCGCATGTTCAGCGAGCATGATGTTAGGGTAATCTGCGTCGTGGCTACGGTCGCTTTGGTGCTTCTTGCGCTCTTGGTACTTGCGTTAGGCGGCAGCGGATCTGCCTTTGAAAGATGCAAAGGCATACTCTTACGGAGCCAGAGGGATATGTGTTTACAGGCGCTGGCAAGCGGCA